>JALHUF010000394.1 GCA_022866195.1 Terriglobia bacterium | reverse complement strand
GATACCTGAGAGCTGACGGCTGATAGCTGACGGCTACCCGAAAGTCAGACCGCAAAGCTCCAGGATTTCCGCGTCGGTCAAGAGTCGGTCAGCCTTCTTGGCCCGCGCGAAGATCTTCTCCACCAAGTCGTCGGTGGGCTTGATGCCACGTTTCTCCAGCCAGTAGATCACGTTCGACTTCCCGCTCATGGGGCCGATTTCGATCTTCTGGTCGATGCCAAACCAGTGCGACGGGACGCCGGAATAGACTTGGTTGGCCAGCTCGACGTCATTCTTCCGGAAAGCCTTGATGACCGCCGCCGCGTGGACGCCGGTGGCGGTCCGAAAAGCGTCCGCGCCGGCGACCGGGTAATTAGGTGGAATGGGCACGCCCACC
Organism: Terriglobia bacterium; assembly: GCA_022866195.1. Classification (GTDB taxonomy): domain Bacteria; phylum Acidobacteriota; class Terriglobia; order UBA7540; family UBA7540; genus JALHUF01. The sequence continues at coordinate 4,551 of JALHUF010000394.1, read as the reverse complement.
GCCTCCGAAACCACCGAGCAGTATTCCTGGAGTTTCCGCAGGTCGCGCTCGACGGCTCCCATGAGCTTCAGGTTCACGAGCATCTGATCCATAGGCGTATTCCCCACGCGTTCGCCGATGCCCAACGCTGTGGCATGCACTTGGTCCGCGCCGGCCTCGAAGGCAGCCAAGGAATTGGCAACCGCCAGGCCGCGGTCGCAGTGGCCGTGCCAATCGACGCGGATTGTTTCGCCCGTGGGCTTCACCACCTCTTCGAGGACAAACCGCAGCAGGGCCCGTACGCCCCTCGGCGTAATGTGTCCTACCGTGTCGCAGACCACAATCGCGCGGGCGCCGCACTCGATGGCCGTCGTGTAGAGCTTCTTGATGACCTCTGGGCGGGCGCGCGTCGTGTCTTCGGTCACGTACATCACGGGCAAGCCCAGACTGCGGGCGTACTTCACGGCCTGCTCCGTGGTGCGCAGCAAGAAGTCGAGGGTCCAGTCCTCGGCATACTGACGGATGGGACTCGAGCCCAGAAACGTGGCGGCTTCGATCTCGACGCCGGTGGCCTGGACAATATCCGCTATCGGTCGGATGTCGGATTCCACCGTGCGCGCCGCGCAGTTGGGTCGGATATGCAGCTTGGACGAGGCAATTTCCTGCGCCAGGCGGAGAATGTCCGCTTTCGCCCGCGGCCCCGCGCCGGGTAAGCCCAGGTCGGCCGAATCAATTCCCAAGTCCTCCATCAGGTGGAGGATTTGGATTTTCTTCTCGATGGAGGGGTCGAGGACAGAGGGCGACTGAAGGCCGTCACGCAGGGTCTCATCGTCGAGCATCGGCCGGCCGCGATGGGCCCACTCCGGCCCTCCAACGGCGTTCCAGTCGTAGATGAGATCGCCTTCGAGAGCCATGGGCAAGATGCGTGCCGCACAACGGCCTCGGTGCGGATTGGGCCGTGGCTACGGGTCGGGAACGACGGTGTCGCCGAGGATGTTTACTTTTCGCTTCTCATACTTGAGCCCGGCGCTGGACCGGTCATCGGGCGCCGGCCGGTAGAGTGTGTGGCAGCGCTCGCAACGGTAGACCTGAACGTCCTTGCCAACCTCCCGGACGACCTCCTCCGTGGGCCTGTCCCAACGCTTGAGATGACCGACGCACACCTTGCCCTTCGCGTCCTTTTCATCGCAAGCTCGCTGGCCCGCCTTCTTGACCTTGATCCTGAGCGCCTCTGGGCTCACCGTTTCTCCTTAGCTGCCTTCTTGGTGCCGTACCGTGACACGCACCGGCCAATGCCCACTCTTAAAACTGATTACGCCTGAACATTCTAATCGAACCGTTTCCGGAAGTCCAAACTGCGCGCGACGGTGCCGCTTGTCCTGCGTTGTCCGGGGGTCAGTACTCCACCTTCATCAGGCAAAGGCCCTGGGCGGGGGCAGTGGGACCGGCAAGGGTTCGATCTCGAGCCGCGAGAATCCGAGTGACGTCCTGCGGCGCCAGCTTTCCCCGCCCCACTTCCACGTGAGTCCCAACAACATTGCGGACCATGTGATGCAGAAAGCCGTTCCCGCTGATCTCATAGACCAGCATCGAAGTTCGAGGTCGCCAAAGGACGCGCGAGGAGAAGATTCTCCGGACCATTCCCCTGCCCCCGTGCTCCTCTGGTAGGGGAGCACCCTTGCGGTGCTCCCCGTCTGCGGGAGGGCCACAAGGGCCCTCTCTTACATCCGGGCCGACGGCGGCAAAAGAAGCAAAGTCGTGCTCGCCTTCGATGAGCCGCGCTGCCTCGGCCATCCGCTCGTGGTCCAGAGGAAAGGGATAGTGCCAGACAAACCGCCACAGAAACGGGGAACAGATTGGCGTCTGGAGGATGCGATAGCGGTAGGTTTTCGAGCGGACATCGTAACGGGCGTGAAACTTCTCGCTGACCTCGTGTACTTCCTTGACCCGCACGGTCGGGGGCAGCACGTGGTTGAGCGCCTTCACCAGGTTCGCGCAGGGGATGGGGCAGTCGGTCTTGAAGTTAGCCACCTGATTCAGGGCGTGGACGCCGGCATCCGTCCGCCCGGAGCCCCAGACGCGGACGCGTTCTCCCGTGACTTTCTCAATAGCTGCTTCCAGCGCGTCCTGGATGGTCGGCACGCCCGGCTGCTGCTGCCAACCGTGGAAGTCGGTTCCATCGTAAGCGATTAGCAGGCGAATGTTTCGCATGCTGTTTCCATCCGCAACTCTAAGGAGAATAAGTAGATATATTAGGCCCGCGGTTGTCAAGCTGTTCGCTCGGTGCTAAACTGGCGGTTGGAAATCGTCCCAGCTGAACCGAGCGGGAGCTCGGCCGCGCGACGGCTGCGGACGGGTAAACCGCGGGCGCGGGAGTCGCCATATCGGCTGCGGCCGGCGAGTCGCCCCTAACCTTTGGCTGAAACCCCGCGTCTTAGAATTTCGTAAGTATATTGTGGATTGGCAGTTAGCTTAGAAATCCAAATATGCAGGGAGAAGCATACGTGATGAAACTCCGACGTCTCTGCTACTCGGCCGCGACCATGGTTCTCGCCATGGTCCTCGGTGCGGCATTCTTGGGCGCCCAGCAATCGACGCCCTCCCAATCGGCCACCATCGACTTCAAGAGTAACCGATGGTTTCCCAACCTGGTGGGCCCTTACTTCAGCCCCTCCGTGCCCGAAATCCGGTTGAGTAACTCCGAACGGATCCACAGCCTGATCCGTGAGGGCAAGTTGCGCCTTTCGGTGGAGGAAGCCATCGCCCTGGCGCTGGAGAACAACTTGGACATCGCTGTGGCGCGCTTTGGTCCGGCATACGCTCAGACCGACATCCTCCGCACCAGGAGCGGCGGCTCAGGGCGCGGCGTCCAGGGCGCCTTCCAGTCTTCGGCGCTGTTTGCCGGGGCTTTGGGCGGCGGCGTGAGCGCGGGCGGCGGCGCGGGCGGCGGCGGGGCGGGAGGCGCCACGGGTGGGGGCAGCGCGGTGAACCTCGGCAACGCGGGCTCCTTCGATCCGGTGGCCGGCTTCTCTTTCGGCTGGGACCGGCGCACCACGCCCTTGGGCACCAAGGCCGTAACCGGTGTCGGCTATCTGACCAGCCAGAACACCGGCTACCAGGGGTACTTCACTCAATCGTTTCAGACCGGCACCAGTTACACGCTCTTCTTGAGCGGCAGCCGTTCTACCAGCACTTCCTTGACGGCCTTGTTCAATCCCCAGGTCACCTCTTCCTTTGGCGTCGGCATCAACCAGCCTCTGCTTAACGGCTTTGGCTATCGCGCCAATGCCCGGTTCATCCGCCTCGCCAAGAACAGCGCCAACATTGCGGACAGCGTCTTCCGCCAGCAGGTCATCACCACGGTCACCCAAGTGCTGAACCTTTACTACGACCTCGTCTACTACCGCGAGAACGTGCGCGTGGCGGAGCGCTCGCTGGCCCTGGCGCAAAAGACCTTGAACGACAACCAGCGGCAGGTGGAAATCGGCACGCTGGCGCCCATCGAAGTGGTCCGCGCCGAGTCCGAGGTTGCGGCCCGCCAGCAAGACCTGATCGTGGCCCAGACGGGCTTACAGCAGCAGCAAGAATTCATCAGAACCGCGCTTTCCAAACAGGTGGATAAGGAGTTGGCGGCGGTAGAAGTTGACCCGACGGACTCGTTGCCGGAACCTAAACCCGAAGACGTTCCCCCACTTGACGCGGCGCTCAGCCTGGCGGCAAAGAACCGGCCGGAAATCGAGCAGGCTGATTTGAACCTCCGGGGTCAGGAAATCACGGTGAAGGCCAACCGCAACGGCTTGCTGCCCTCACTGAACCTTTTCGCCACCTATATCGGGCAGGGCCTCTCCGGTCACCGCTGCGACCAGGGCCTCCCCGTAATCGGGTGCGCGCAAGTCATACCCGATGGGTCTTCGCAGGCGCTGTCGCAAACCTTCCAGGGACAGTTCCCCGACTATTCGTTCGGCCTCAGTCTCTCCTTCCCAATTCGGAACCGCTCGGCCCAGGCCGATGCCGCGCGCGCCTTGCTCGAAGAACGGCAGCTGCGTATTCAGTTGCAGAAAACCAAGAACCAGGTGGCGCAGGAAGTCCGCAATGCGGAGATCGCACTCATTCAGGCGAGAGCGCAGATCGAAGCCGCGCGCAAGGCCGTGACGCTGGCCCGGCAGACACTGGACGCGGAGCAGAAAAAGTTCCAGTTGGGTGAGTCCACCGTCTTTCTGGTGATTCAGGCACAGCGCGATCTGGTCGCGGCTGAGGTCAGGAACGTGCTGGCACGGGCCATTTACGCCAAGGCGCTAATGCAGTTCGCGCAGGCCACCGGAACGACGCTCGAGAAACACAACGTCCAGATCGGTGAGGCGCGGGAAGGCAAGGTCGCGCGCGCCCCCAACATCCCCGGCACGCCCGAGAACGTCGAGAGTCCCAAAGTCGTGCCCACGACCCAGGGCTCCTAACGGACCGCACCGGTCGGTCCCGAGGGTCAGACCGCCGAGGCTAGCGCGCTATACCATGGATGGGAGGCGCGCTACCTCTTCTCTCCCCATGCCGCCCCTCTCCCTCAGGGAGAGGGTG
>JALHUF010000393.1 GCA_022866195.1 Terriglobia bacterium | reverse complement strand
TCCCGACTACGCATCCGATTTCGACCGGCTGGTGAGCGACATGGCGCGACGGCCCGGCTGGCTTTTCAGTCCTTACGGCGATGCCACGCCGCGCGGCGATGAGCCCTTGCTGCTTTCCGAATTCGGGAACTGGGGGCTGCCGCGTGTTCCCGAAGTGAAGCCCTGGTGGTTTGCGCGAGGCTTCGGAGACCGCAGTATCACCCGGCCCGAGGGCGTCGAGAAACGTTTTGAGGAATACCAATACTCATCGCTCTTTCCCGATGTCAACGCTCTGGCGGAAGCGACCGAGTGGCATCAATACCGGGCGCTCCAGTATGAAATCGAGACCTTGCGCGCGCATCCGGAAATCCAAGGTTATGTCATCACCGAATTCACCGACCTCAACTGGGAGGCAAACGGCTTGCTCGACATGTGGCGCCAGCCCAAGGCCCACGCCGAGCGGCTGCGGAAACTGCAACAGGACGACCTGGTGCTGGCGCGCGTGGAGAAGCGGAACCTGACGGCCGGGGAAGAGGCGCGAGCTGCGGTCTATGTCTCCCATTACAGCGCCGGGGCGTTTAGCGATGCCCAGGTGACATGGGAAGTCGAGGGCACACCGCTCAAGGGGAGTTTCACCGTCCCTGCGCCTGCGTCCGGAACGGTCCTGAGCGTGGGCACGATTGAATTCACAGTCCCTGCTGAACCAGCGCCCGCCAAGAGAGCTTTGAAGCTCCGCCTCACCGCCGGCGGCAAACCTGTTTCGGAAACCGCTCTCGACCTTTACTTCTATCCGCCCAAAGCCGCTATGCTTCCGCCGCCAGTGTCGTTTCACGATCCCGCGGGGCGTCTGCGGCGATTAGTAAACGAGATGCGCGCGCGGAATTATTTGGCGCCCACGGGTTCCGAGGCGTTGCCGGTCCTGGTTACGTCAGTCTTCGACGACGATGTGAAAAAGATGCTTCAAGGTGGAGGGCGCGTCATTCTGCTGGCCGCCGACCGCCAAACGCTCGCCCCCGGCATCGAAATCGTTCCCCGCGCCGGCTCGGACCTCAGCGGGAACTGGATTTCCAGCTTTCTCTGGATTCGCAAGGATCGGCAACCGTTCACCCTGATCGGGTTTGACACTTTCCCCGGATTTGAGATGCAGGCTGTGACGCCGAGCACGGTGGTGCAGGGTCTAAAGCCGGAATCTTTCAACGACGTGCTGGCGGGGATTTTCTACGGCTGGATTCACTTGAACGTCGGCACGCTCGTCCAAGCCCGCTGCGGCAAAGGCAAACTGCTGATCTGTACGTTTTCCCTGGGCACCACCTACGGCACCGATCCTTATGCCACCTACCTGCTCGATGCCCTGGTGCAGTACGTTGTTTCCGGATTTGCGCCGGGCTTCGAGATTCCACTCTCTGCCGAGTGAGCTACGGCCGGCCCGCGCTGCGCGACTGTCCGACAACACCTCATTGCCCTTTAGGGAGGAGCACTGATCGCTGAAAGTTGAAAACTGGAAACGGGAAGTGGCTAACTGGTAACTGACAACTGGCAACTGGCAACTGTACTTCTGGTCGGGGCGCCCGGATTTGAACCGGGGACCTTCCCGATCCAGGATCGGGACGCGCTACCAGGCTGCGCGGCAGCACAACCCAAGCGTGGGAGGTGGTCGGGGCGCCCGGATTTGAACCGGGGACCTTCCCGATCCAGGATCGGGACGCGCTACCAGGTTGCGCGGCAGCACAACCCAAGCGTGGGAGGTGGTCGGGGCGCCCGGATTTGAACCGGGGACC
>JALHUF010000392.1 GCA_022866195.1 Terriglobia bacterium | reverse complement strand
TTCGCGCGGGATCCAGGCGAAACTCGTGGCATTCCCAACCCAGCGTCTCCACGCCTTCCTGGGCCGCGGGGTCAAAAGCCACGATGTTGCGATCTCGATCAACCAACCACTCGATTTGCCGCTGGAGACGATCGTTGTAGCTAATCGCGAGCCGCGGGGTTTGCAGTTTGACCTCTGCGGCGCGCAGGGCCGCCGGATTCAGGAGAAACAGGCAAATTCCGACCGCCAGACTGCCTGCCCGGCTTCGCATGCCAGTCCACACCGTGCTGCCGCGGCGGGCTTTCAAGATGTCCGTAATTCTCATGACACAGCCTCCCAACAAGCCTCCCAGAGAGGAATTATCGTACGGGATTATATGCTACCCGCGCTGTCCGCTCCGGGTGTTTCCTCGGGCGGGCAGGGGTTTTGGAGGTTGGGGGCCTTGCGGCACGGACGCGAGATTTATTCCCGCTTAATTGCGCCAGGTTTCGAGTGGAATCAGCGTGTTCCACGAAATGGGGACTGCAACTAGCGGGGGAACCGGGGACGCCGTTTCAGAAGGCCTAGCGGATCTCTGGTGGGGCAGCATCCAAACGCCGCAGGCACCGGTGACCACTGTGGCGACGACAAGCGGGAAAGGAAGGCTCCGGGAAATAAAGCCTGCGTTCGGGGGACGTTTACTACTATTGGCGTACACCAGCAGGTGGTGGCCTCCTCGTTCCAACCGCCAGGCTGGTTTCCCCTGCCTCGGCCAGCAGCAACGATTCGGCAACCCTGAGCGCCGCCAAAGCCTCCGCCGGCTGCTCACATCGCCTGGCGCGGCCAAAGAAATCGAGCGCCAGAATCATGACGCGGTCCTCGACCGAGATCGGGAGGGTCGTCGGTGCCCGCTCACGCGCGGCCACACTGACAGGCTCGACGAAACGGCGACGCGGCGCGCGGCCCTCTTCGTTGGCCGGAGGAATATCATACAGAGGGACCGCCGTACCCGCCCGGTCTGCGCGCGTGCGGATGCGCCGACCATCCAATCTCCCGGCTAGAATCAACATAGCCAGACCCCACAGCGCCAGACTTAGAGGCGAAAGGAGCCAGTTCAATACTTCCATTTGATCCTCCCACACCGCGTATTTTTATTTATCGGCTGTTGCGGGGGAGTTCAGGAGCTGGAAGTTGTGCTGCCCGGCACGGAGGGCGACTCGGGCGATCGGTTCTGTAATTCCGGGTAAGCGTAAAGAGTCTCATTCTCGACGCGCCCTACGCACACCTCAAGCAGCACGTTCGCGGGAAGGGCGGAGAAGGGCAGGGCAACCTTCAAGTAGTTGCTGCTGAGCGCCAGGCGCGCCTCCGCAAACGTGTCGGCGAGCGTGAGCACGGAGAGGGTGCGGTTGATCTGATCGGCCAGAAACGCCTGGCGCTTCTGCGCCATGAGCCGGCGAATCTCCTGGCCGCGCTCGCGAATCACGCGCCCATTCAGTTGTCCCGGCCGTGCGGCGGCGGGCGTTCCCGGGCGCGCGGAATAAGGGAAGACATGAAGATAAGTGAAGGGAAGCGATTCAATAAAGCGCAGGTTCGCGCGGTGGTCCTCGTCGGTTTCACCCGGAAAGCCCACCATGACGTCGGCCCCGATGCCGCAGTGGGGAATCTGTTCGTGAATCGCGCGGAGGCGCTCAGCGTATTGCGCAGCCCAGTAACGCCGGTTCATGAGGCGCAGGATGCGGTCGCAGCCACTTTGCAGTGGGATATGGAAATGCTCCGCCAGGCGCGGCTCGCGCGCCACCAGGCGGATGAGTTCGGAGCTGACATCCATCACCTCGATGGAGCTGAGACGCACCCGCGCGATGGAGGTTTCAGCGAGAATCCGCTCCAGCAACCCGCGCAGAGTGAGGCGTCGGTCGAGGTCCTTTGCGTAGCTCCCTAGATTGATCCCGCAGAGAACGATTTCCTGGTAGCCGCTTTGTGCTAAGTCGTGGATCTGTTCGATGACTTTTTCAGGAGCAAGACTGCGGCTGCGCCCGCGTACCCGGGGAATGACGCAAAATGCACAGCGGGCGTTGCAACCGTCTTGGACCTTGAGCGTGGGGCGTGTGCGGTCGTCGGGAAATGCGGGCGCAAAGTGGAAACTCTCGCCGATTTCTCCTACGAGCAATTGGGGCAAGCCTTCAGCCGTCACTCCAGATTCTCCCGGCCCGGTATGGTCAGCGGCAGGATGTAACAGTGCTGAGGTCGGGACCCCTTCTTCGGTCTGCACCAATGGCCGCGGTCCTTGCTCTTCTGACTCCTGACTTCTGACTTCTTACTCCTTGCACCTGGCGAGCACTTTCGCGATCAGGTGCCGATGCGAGTTCCCCACCACCCAAGCAACTCCCGGAAGTTGGGCGACCTCCTGGGGCGCGCGCTGGGCGTAACAGCCCGTCACCAGGATGCGGCAGTGAGGATTCACGCGATGGATGCGACGAACTATCTGGCGAACTTCAGCGTCGGCGGTGGCGGTGACCGTGCAGGTGTTCAGAACGGCGACCTGACTCTCCGCTGCGCTCGCCACTTCTTCCAGGCCCGCCTCCAGCAGTTGCCGCTTGAGTGCCGCGCCATCTGCCTGGCTCGCCCGGCAGCCGAAATTGAGCAAGTGAAACGTGGCCATGCGCTAAATAACATTCTATCTGAGCCAGCGCTCCTCCGGCCAGCCGAGAATGGTCTCCGGCGTCTCTCGGGGAGCACGCGGCAGGGACAGTGCCCACCTGAAGGTGGCCGCTACGGCGAGAAATTCATGCGGACTGTAGGGGAGGGCCGGCGCCTGTCCCGACCTCGTCGGGACGGCCCTCCCGTGGGAGCACCACAAGGGTGCTCCCCTACGGCGGGAAATTCATGCGGCGGACCATCTGCTGGAAGCGCGGCTCGGAGCGCAGGGTCTGCGAGAAATCGACTCTGAGGCAGGCCAGGTTTGGCGACCGGTCTCGGAAGGCGCACTCGAGCGACTGGAGCGCGAGTTGCTTCTCGCCGAGGCCATCGTAAAGAAAGGCAACGACGTAAGGGTCGACAGGCTTTCGTCCCCCGAGCCTCTTCACTCGTTCCAGTAGGGCGAGAGCCTCCTGACGCCTTCCTACCACGGCAAGGTCGTGACCACATGATGCCAAAACGAACTGATCATCAGGTGCCAACTCGACCGCCCTCCGGCACGCCGCAGCGGCTTCGGCGGGCGCATGCTTGGCCACGTAGTTCCAGGAGAGCATCAGGTGCGCATAGGCGAAGCCCGGCTCCATCTCGAGGGATTTGCGGTGCGATTTAATCGATTCGTCGTAGCGGCCCGCGTAGTACAGAGTCCATCCGAGCTGACCAGTGACACCTGGCGAAAGCGGGTCGAGCTCCACCGCGCGCCTGGACTCTGCGATCGCTTCCTCGAATCGCAGCATGTTGGTCAGGAACCAACTGTACCCGAAATGGGCATCCACGCTGTTTGGGTTGAGCTCCAGGGCACGCTTGAACTCCCGCTCTGCGCCTGACCAGTCCCAGTCGGGGTTTTCCATGAGCTGCGCGAGCGCGACGTGCGCCTCGGCCAGCGATTCGTCCAGCTCCAGCGCGCGCTTTGCGGCTGCCTTCGCCTTGGG
>JALHUF010000391.1 GCA_022866195.1 Terriglobia bacterium | reverse complement strand
GACCAGCAGGTTGTAGATCGAGCCGGCGAGCATGCAGGCGCCCACCGAAACACTCAGGTATCGCTCGAAGTAATTCAACTTCTTTTCCGTCATGTCGACGGTTGGCTGTTCCATTGAGATTCACTCCCTTGCTCCCTTTCACACAGGGACGCCGAAGATGTGAACCAGTGAAAGGTAGATTCCCACGAGGATGAAAATCACCCCGGTCGCGCGGCGCGCCCACTTTTCGATTTGCGCCAGCTTGTTGAGGGCTTTGCCCACCCATTGCGCGCCGAGGCCGATGAGCACTGCGAAAACAAACACCGGCAGGCCGGTTCCGATGCCGTAAAGCGAGGGCAGTGTTACGCTCGATCCGGTGTCCAAGGCCAGCGGAATCAGGCTTCCAAAAAACAGCGCCGCCGAGACCGGACAGAAGGCCAGCGCGAAGATCATCCCGAGCGGCAGGCTGCCCCAAATGCCCGCCGACTCAGCCCATCGGTGGAGCTTCTCTCCTCCCATCGATGTGGAGAAGCGGAGCGGGATCACATCCAACAGGATGAGTCCCACAACGAGGAGTAACGGGCCAAGCGCCTTGTTCATGTAAATCTGAAGGAACATGGCGACTTCCGGAATGGAAAGCAGGCTGGCCACCAGCAGCGCACCGAGGATGAGATACGTCAGCATCCGGCCGAGCGTGTAAAGAACTCCCGTCGCCAGCACGCGGCCCGGACTGCTCATGCCGCGCACGATAAACGAGATGGCCGCAATGTTGGTGGCCAGCGGGCAGGGACTGATGGAAGTGAGGACGCCCAGCCAGAGCGCCGTCGCAGAAGGCACTAAGAGGCCTTCGCTCATGACGCCTCCAGATAGGCACGCACTTCGTCCTGCACATAGCGCAGGAAGGCGTCCTTGCGACGCACCAGCTCCCAGACCCTCGACAGGTTCTTCCACTCCGCCTGCTTGCCGTCCTTCATCTTTACGAGGATGAGCGACTTGGTGAAAAGGCGGTAGTCTTGGATGAAGTGCCGGTTCGCGCGCTCCTCAACATTCACCAAACGCCACTCCAGCTTTCCGTTCTTGAGCGCGTCGCCAAAGGCCTGCTCGATGGCCTCACGCGAGAAAGCCTCGATCGTGCGGCAGGTGGTGCAGCGAAAAGTGGTGTGGAAGTAGTAAGCTATGACCTTGGGTGGTTTCTTCGTCGGTGCTGGATTTCCTTCGGCAGTCTGCAGTGGCGCTGTGGCCGCCATCACCGTTGATCCTTCCGAAACAGTGCCTGACTGTGACCTCTCTCGCACGTCTTTGATGACAAGGGAAACGCCGCTCACAACGACAAACACCAACAGCAAGGTTCTGAGGATCGACTTGGCTTTCATTTGGTTTCGCCTCCGCAGGATCAAAAAGCGGGATACTTCCCCAGCTCTAGAGTTTCTGCGCGATCTCCATCAGTAAGCTTCCCACTGACAAGCGAAAACAGGTGTCGAAGTCTGGGCAACCTGTGCATTCTCGCCAGGCTTCGTAATTGACAGTTTCTTGTCGAGGGCTGAGAGGCACGTAGGGTTGATCCACCTTGTAGTTGAATGCCTTCCCTTTGTCTGTCCTAGTGGGGGCTACCGTCACGATTGAAGGGCACATCTTGCCGTAACAGCTCTTTCTATTCTCCACGCGACCACCTTCCAGGGTTAATCTTTCAGCAGGCTGAAGACTGCGACGACAGATTCGCCGGAAGCGCCGAGTTTCCCCTACCGTATCACGCCAGCGCTCTCATGGTCCCTTAGCAACGCTCGGGGCCGCCGCTTCCTCGCGGAGCCGCCGCAGTGTGGTGCGTAGTTCCTCTTTGTCCGGAAACGTGATGGCTTGCGCGGGACAAATCTGCGCGCAATTGTCGCAACCCACCGTACAGTTGTAAGGGTTGGCCACGATGGTGCGTGCTCCAACCTCTTCCCAGGCGTAAACGTGGTTGGGGCAGAAGGCAAGGCACTCCTTCGCGCCCTTGCACAGGTCGTAGTTTATGGATGGAAACCAGGGGATCTTTTCTCGGGCTAGCGAAGAATTCGCCATAACTGCGTCCCTTGTGAAGCGCATCGCGCAGGGTTGTTTTCGAACCCTGCGGCTTTTGCATGATTCCCGTGCTGCGAGCCGCACAGTTAAAGAAGAACGCTGCGCTAGTCGCTTCAGACTAGCGCGTTCGTGACCCAGGTGGTTACTTCCGCGGCCGTGGGAATGCGCCCCGCGCATACCACCTTCTCGTTGATGACCAATCCGGGCGTTGCCAGAATCCGATACTTCTGGATCTCCGGAAATTCAGTCACCTTCTCAATTTGAGCTTCCACGCCCAAGGCAGCTACTGCTTGTTGGGCAAGTTGCGCCACCTTGACGCAGTTCGCGCAACCCGGGCCCAGCACCTTGATCGATAGCATTCAAGCCTCCCTATTCGGTCGTGCAGTTAAGGTCTCTTTCACTACGAAATGATCTCGATTACCGGATCGACTCGGATTTCTGATTTGACCGAATTGGCAACCAGACTGTATTTTTGCGCCGATTCCAGCGCCCGCCGCACCCGCTTCTCCGTGGCCGACCTCTCCTCGTCCTTGGCGCGCAAGACGATCTTGGGACGGAGCGTGACCGTAGTGAAGATTTCCGTCCGATCCAGCTCGATAAGCTTCGTGCCCTCCGCGTCGCAGTCGTAGGAGATCAGGTCCAGCTTGAACCGTTCTACAGCCCAGATAAACATCATCATGACGCACGTGTTGACGGCGGCCACGAAGGCGTCTTCCGGGGTTAAGACGCCTGCGTGTCCGTGCGCGTCCGGGGGAGCCGAGAAGTCCATCTCCGGCCCGTTGCCCATCTGGAGGTGGCCCCAGTGCTCACCTTTCCAAGTGACCCGCGTGTGATATGTGGCGGTTCGCGACATTAGTTGCTCCCGCGGCAGAACGCGGCGTACTCCTGCATAATGGCCTGTGCGTAAGCGGCCTCTTCTTCAGACGGGACGGGATTGCAGATTTTCACCGCCTGCATCAATTCGGTCTTCGTGGAGTCGCTCGGAAGCTTTCCCGCCTCGCGAAACTGGGCAAAGATTAGCGGCAGCGCAATGAGCGTGACCTCCCGCCCCGCGACCTGCAGAGTCAGCACCGGGATGCCGAAGCCACAGGAGCACGCGGCCTGTCGAGTTCTTGACTCTTCTTGGGGCAGGGAACTCGCGAGCGGGAGACCGCTCCGGCGATCCCACTTGGCGGCCACGAGTGCGTCCACATGCCGGGCAATCTGCTCCGCAACCTGACCAACTGCCTGCATGCCAGCTTCGTTCAATCGGCGGGCGCTGCCCAGCCCAGCAGAGTTCGCGGGCACTGAATCGCCGACCACCATACTGACCGCCGGTTTGCCGCTATACATCTCTGTGCTGCGAGCAGCGCAGCGTTTTTCGCAGCCGTCAACGGCGATCGTCGGGTAGAAACGCGCAAAGGCGCGGTCCCCTTCGCCGCCCGCGAGAAACAGCGGCAGGCAAATCGTTACGGTCTGCCGCGGGCGCAATGACTCCAGCACCTTGAGCGCCGCCAGCCGGGTCACCGTGCCCTCAGCAATTTCCTCCCCCGAACAGGCGATGATGCCCACCTTTTTCTTGGGGAGTTCAGGCATGGCTCACCTCGCCCCTCATGTTGTCCACCAGTTCCTTGACCTCCTCGGCCAGCGCGTGGGCCAGTTTAT
>JALHUF010000390.1 GCA_022866195.1 Terriglobia bacterium | reverse complement strand
GTATAAGGAACACTAACGCGACGGTAAATCGCCCGGGCCACCTGCTGGAGAGAGGTCCAGGCGCACACACCGCAACGAACGCGACGTGCGTGCCCCGCAACGCGTGATGTGCCACCCCCCATGTCGCCATGGCAGCTTAAAATCGACCCTTAAGAGCAGCCTATAACCACCTGACGTCATTACACTTTCTGCCCAACCACTAACTAGAATCAATGGGTTGACTTTAGCTGGCGACGGGTGTATCTTACGTACGTGCAGGCGATTTCGCCAGACGACATTATTCGACGAATCCGTACGGAAAATCCTTGGTGGGACGGTGATCATACCATCACCGAGTTCCATCGCAAAATGAAGCGGCGTGCTTACTTTGATCTCTTCCTTCCTCTGGTCAAAACACATTCGGTGCGCCGGGCCGTTGTTCTAATGGGTCCCAGGCGCGTCGGCAAAACGGTGATGATTCATCACGCTGTGCAAGCTCTTCTGGACGAAGGCGTGCCGCCTAAATCAATTTGCTACTTTTCGGTCGATCATCCCATCTACAACGGACTCAGCGTCGAAAAGTTACTCAACTACTATGCACAGTCGAGCGGTGTGGACCACAAATCAGAACAGGTTTACGTATTCTTTGATGAGATCCAGTACTTACGCAGGTGGGAGGTGCATCTTAAGTCTGTGGTGGATACGTACCCTAGTATCAAATCCATAGCCTCTGGTTCTGCTGCTGCCGCGCTGCGACTGAAGAGCGCGGAGTCCGGGGCTGGCCGCTTTACTGATTTTCTTCTCCCACCTCTTACCTTTTACGAGTACTTGCACCTCCTAGATAAGACAGACCTCTTGGAAGAACCGCCTAGGGCCGATCAACAACGCGGGACAGAGATCTTCTTCGCGAAGAACATTGAGCAAGTAAATGAACAATTTCTCTATTACCTGAATTTTGGAGGCTATCCGGAAGTAATTTTTTCCCCTCCAATTCAAGCCGATCCGGCCCGCTTCATTAAGAGCGATATTATCGATAAGGTGCTACTGAGAGATCTACCCAGCTTATATGGAATTGGCGATATTCAAGAACTCAACTATCTGTTCACCACGCTTGCTTTCAATACGGCGAATGAGATTTCGCTCGGAGAACTCTCCCAAAATTCCGGCGTGGCAAAGAACACAATAAAGCGGTACATCGAGTATCTTGAGGCAGCCTTCTTGATAAAAGTTGTTCACCGTGTAGACCACAATGCGAAGAGGTTTCGCAGGGCGAATTTCTTCAAAGTCTATCTCACAAACCCATCCATGCGTGCGGCATTGTTCTCGCCATTGAAGGCAGACGATAGCGCGGTCGCATCACTCGCGGAGACCTCGATTTTTTCCCAGTGGTTTCATAGCGATACTACCCTCTACTACGCTAGATGGCATGATGGGGAAGTAGACATAGTGTATCTTGCGCCTAAACAAAAAGTGGCTTGGGCGGTTGAGGTGAAATGGTCAGATCGCTATTGTGACAACCCCGGCGAATTGAAAAGCCTTCTTAGTTTTTGCCAGGCGAATGGCTTGAAGAGAGTTTTGGTTACGTCGAAAACGAAGAGATTAAGCTGCAATGAAGGGGGCGTTCAAATAGAATTCGTCCCCGCAAGCATCTACTGTTACACGGTCGGGTATAACGTCATCCACTCGAAAAAGGTTCTGCCAGCAGCAGAGCAAAAAGAAACAAACGCTCCAACGCATCAATAGGCATTTTCTTGAAGGCGGCGCGGGTGGCGGGGGCAGCGCTTCTTGATGTCTGCGAATCAGGGAAGTAGGGCAATGCTCGCTCTCCAGCGGGTAGCCACCGCAAGCTCTTCTTGCCGGGGGCTTTCTCTCGCGCCCGCCGCAACTAACGCCGCGAGACCGTACAACCAGCCGAAGGTTATGCGAATCGAAACCAACGGGTGAAGAAGGAGCGTCTGCCAGGGAAGACTTGCGCGTCTGGGCCCGGGCCGGCCTCAGCCGACAACGTAGAGGCCGCCTTTAGCCGGGCAGCCTGAGTATGCCGACCTGATGGTGGGCCGACGAGGCATTCAGCCCGGGCAAGATCTGCTTGCGCTCGGTGCGCACTCTGCTATACACTACGCGTCTTATGTTGCAGGCCTACGCCAGCTCGTTCGGCTTTACTTACCGCTTCTGGGGCTTGGCCCCGAAGCGGTAGAGTGGCGTTGGCCTGAACCCGCAAGAAAAACAGAATTCCAGGGCCAGCCCACTCTCACCGAGTGGGCTTTTTTGTTGGAGAGGAGAGCCGGTCATGATCATCTCGATGCGGAAGAACGCCACGAAAGAAGAAATCGAGCACGTCTGCGAGCGCATCCGCGAATTTGGTTTCAAGGTGCATTCCATCGAGGGCGAAGAGCGCGTGGTGATCGGGGCGGTGGGCGTGGGCGACGTCACGCCTTGCCTGGAGATGCTGGAGGCCACGCCCGGCGTGGAAAGCGCGGTGCGCATCTCGGCGCCCTACAAGTTTGTGAGCCGGGAGTTCAAGGCCGAGCGCACGCGGATTGCGGTGAATGGCGTGGAGATCGGCGGCGACGAGTTTGTGGTGATGGCGGGCCCGTGCTCGGTGGAAAGTGCGCAGCAGATCATGGAGACTGCCGAAGCCGTGGCCGGGGCCGGGGCGAAAATCCTGCGCGGCGGCGCCTTCAAGCCGCGCACCTCTCCCTACGACTTCCAGGGGCTGGAGCTCGAGGGCCTGCAACTGCTGGCCCAAGCGCGCGAGGCTACGGGCCTGGCCATCGTCACCGAAGTCCTGAGCGAGCGCGACGTGGAGCGGGTGGCGGAATACGCCAACATCATCCAGGTCGGCGCGCGCAACATGCAGAACTATGCCTTGCTCAAGGCCCTGGGGAAATGTCCGCGGCCGGTTTTGCTGAAGCGGGGAATGAGTTCCACCATCAAGGAGCTGCTGATGTCGGCGGAGTACCTCACCGCGCACGGCAACCCCAACGTGATGCTCTGCGAGCGCGGCATCCGCACCTTCGAGACCGCCACGCGCAATACCTGCGACCTCAGCGCCGTGGCCGTGCTGAACGAGTTGACGCACTTGCCGGTCATCGTGGACCCCAGCCACGCCACCGGCAAGCAGAGCCTGGTGCCGGCCGTGTCGCGCGCCGCCGTCGCCATCGGGGCTGACGGGCTATTGGTGGAGGTGCACCCTTGCCCGGAGAAAGCCTTCAGCGATGGGCCGCAGTCGCTGAACCTGGAACAGTTCCGCAGCATGATGCGCGACCTGAAACCTTACCTCCGGCTCTGGAAGGAAACGCGCGTTGCCGCGGCGGCCACGGCGTGAGCGCCGCTCGCGGAATTCGCGGCGCGCGCGGGGTGCGGCCAGGTCAGCAGGCGAGGTCCGTGCGCGCGAGC
>JALHUF010000046.1 GCA_022866195.1 Terriglobia bacterium | reverse complement strand
GGCGTCGAGTACGTAGTCCTCGACGACACGCACTTCCTCGCCGCCGGCTTGGAGTCCACCGCGCTGCATGGCACCTACATCACGGAGGAGGCCGGTTCTCCCCTCCGCTTGGTTCCCAGCCTGAAGGCGCTCCGCTACGCGATCCCCTTTCAAGAACCCGAGGAGACGCTGCGCGTTTTGCGCGCGGGGGCCAGCGAGCCTGGGGCGCTTTTCGCGATGGGTGACGACTGCGAGAAGTTCGGCGTCTGGCCGGGAACTTTCGACCACTGCTACACCGACGGCTGGCTGGAGCGGTTCCTCGAAGCCATCGAGCAGGCTGGCGATTGGTTGGAAACCACCACCGTTTCAGATTTTCTCGCCGTGCATCCACCGCGCGGCCGGATCTATCTCCCCACGGCCTCCTACGCCGAAATGATGGAATGGGCTTTGCCCACGGCTGCCTCGCGAGAGTTCAAGGCGATCGTCGAGGAGAGCGAACGCCTTTACTGGGGCGCCCGCTTCCGACGGTTCTTGCGGGGCGGCCTTTGGCGCAACTTCCTGAGCAAATACGCGGAGTCAAATCAGCTTCACAAGTTCATGCTCGAGATCAGCCGCCGCTCGGAGGAAGCACGCCAGGCGCCGGCCGTCGGAACCGAGGCGGCCCGCTGGCTAGAGGAGGCGCAAACGCATCTGCTCGCCGCCCAATGCAACGATGGGTATTGGCATGGGGTGTTCGGAGGGCTCTATGCACCCCACCTTCGCAACGCTCTCCTGCGCCACCTGATTCAGGCCGAGGTCCAACTCGACCGGGTGGAAGGGGTCGCGAACAACCCCGGCGTCCGTGTAAGCTGCCGGGACTTTGACGCGGACGGGCAGCAGGAAATCCTCCTTCAGCACCCGGCGTTCGGGATGGTGGCACGACCCGCGGACGGCGGGACGGTTTCCAGTCTGCGCTTCAAGCCCGCCGCGGTGGAGCTGGTCAATTCGCTCATGCGCCGCCCGGAGCCCTACCATGAGTCGGTCCGCCACCGCGTCGTCACCCGTGAGGCGCCGCGGGTGGGTCCGGCCTCCATCCACGACCAAGTGTGGCGCAAGGAGCCGAACCTCGGCGCGCTGCTTCGCTACGACTGCTACGGCCGGCATGTTTTCCGCACCTACGTTTTCCCTGCGGACAAGCAATGGCAGGATTTCGACTACCTGCGCCTCGACGAGAACGGCGACCTGGCGGGTGGACCCTGGACGGTCCTCGGCTCACGCGGCGAAGGCGGGATCCTCGAGCTTCAACGCGAAGCCTGGCATCGCGCGGACAGCGAAGAGCTGCATCTCGACGCGACCAAGACTATCCAGACCACAGCTGTCCGCTCCGCCTGGCAACTCGAATGCCGCACCTCACTTTTGGTAGATCCAGTGAGTCCCGTCCCGCTGGCGCTGGGCGTGGAGCTGGTCTTCAACCTTCTGGCTCCTGACGCCCCGGACCGCTATTTCTTGGCCGACGGCATTCGCCGGCCGCTCGAGTTTAAAGGGGAGATTGACACTCCGCGCCTCGAGTTGGTGGACGAATGGCAGCGGGTGAAGATCTCCCTCGACGCCGACCCGCGCCCGCTCTGGTGGATCGTTCCTGTGGAGACCATCTCCCAGTCGGAAACCGGCTTCGAGCGCGTGTACCAGGGCTCGGCCATCCTGGCGGTGTGGAAAATTGATCCCCCGTCCCGACGCGAGATTACCAGCACGTTGCGTGCGGAAATCACTTCTCTCGGCCCCCGGCCAATCGCCGCAGGAGAGTTGTGAATTCGCGCGGCGGCGCTTGAATTCGCGCTGAGCGTCTGCTAGATTCCAAACGCTTAGTGACGTGGAGCAGAGCCATGGCTATCAGCCAGGAACTGTTGGATATTTTGGTTTGTCCCCTCTGCAAGACCCCGGTCAAACTCACGGCGGACGGCCAAGGGCTCAAGTGTGGCCAGTGCCGGCGCGTCTATCCCATCAGGGATGACATCCCCGTCATGCTGCTGGACGAGGCCAAGGTCGACACGGAGTAACGCCGGTGCTCCGGCATGAAACCGCCGCTTCACTCCTCCCTTCTCTTCCCGTAGGCGCTCGCCTCCTGGTAATCCGCCTGCGCTCGATCGGCGATATCGTGTTGCTGACTCCGGCGCTTCGGCTCCTGCAGGCGTGGCGGCCTGACCTGCGCGTCTCCGTGGTCGTCGAGTCCCGCTTTCGCGAACTGCTGGAAGGCAACCCGGACGTGGATGAAACCTTGGACCCCGGGGGAGGTTCGGGCTGGGCCAAGGTTGCGTCGCGGGCCCGTGCCGTGCGGGAAATCCGCGCGAGGAAGTTCGCGCTGTGCCTGAATCTGCACGGAGGCCCCGCCAGCACCCTGCTCGCGGGCTTAAGCGGCGCGCCATGGAAGGCCGGCTTCGAGCACTTTC
>JALHUF010000045.1 GCA_022866195.1 Terriglobia bacterium | reverse complement strand
AGACGCTTGCAGAGTGTCGCGAGGCACCTCGGGTGCCCTCAGGCCCAGCTTCTCGAGCACCGGCAGCCCCAGCCCGGCGCCCGCGAAGAGCAAAGGTACCGCGAGCAGCAAAAGCGGGAGAACTGGGACCCTCTGCCAAGCTCTGGCTGGGATGGGGGCGAAGACTGCTCCGCTCCAGGCCTCTGAAAGACGGGGAGGCGTGAAGGCTAGGTCGTAGTGGCGGCGCTCGCAGGTCCAGCACCGATAGGGGCGGACCAGAAAAAGCCTGAGGACCAGAATTTCGAATACACCTCTCCGACGAGAGCGGTGCACTGACGTGGACTTGCAGTGGGGACACTGGGCGAAGAATGGTCCCTTCCGGGCCTCTGAAATACGGGGATGGGTGGAGGCTAGGCCGTAGTGGCGGCGGTAGCAGGTCCAGCACTGATAGGGGCGGACCAGAAAAAGTCTGAGGACCAGAATTTCGAATACACCTCTCCGACGAGAGCAGTGCACTGACGTAGACTCGCAGTGGGGACACCTTCGGATTTTCATTTCTTGCCTCCTTGACCGGGGGAGAGTTGGCACCCCTAGGCTTAATTGCGGGACAAGAACATGCTGTACCTCTCCGCCGGCGGATGCAAGCGGTTACCACTTGGGAATAGGTCGGTGAAGGCAGACCTGGATGGCTTCGCACAACGAAGCTTCTAGACGGGATTTTAGCCGGACTTCCGTTTTCGACGCCGCTTTCGCCCGGAGCCCTAGGCCAGCGGCCCTGTCGAGGCAAGCTCAAGCCCGCACGGCCCCTTTGGAGTGGCCATCGCACCTCGTTTTGTCCCTTCCGATGACTCCTGTGGTTTATTTCCCGCCCCCAACCTGCCTCGCCGCGGATCGCTCGAGTGCTGCGCGATGAGTTGGCTGAATCCCAGACGTTCGTCCAACTCGCGCACCAGGGTCAGGCTACCGCCTGCCTGCCGCAGGCAGGTCGGAGGTGACTCGCGATCCCCGGAAACCGACCTTCAAGGAAGCTTGAAAGGAAAGCTGAAAGGGCTGGTTTGGCTTCTCACCCACTCGGGGTAGACCGCCGTGAGCGTCTTCAGCACGCTGTAACCCACATGAATAGCGGCCTCGGAGATCAACAGAGGATTAGGAGCTGAGACTGAGATCGGAAACCCGGCTGAACATAACGGCGAACATCTGGAAGAACCACAATAAGCGCCTGAGGTGGGCAACAAAGGGAGCGAATTGGGGCAAGAAGGTAAAGTCATGCCACTAAGTGGAAGCGGATTTCCACTTCTTGGAGTTGTTTCAGAGTTGCCTCTGGCTCAGCCAGGAGATATCTACTTCGTTTTTAACATCTGTAACCTATTGCAATAATTGGTCTTGTCTTTCTGACAGTCCACAGAAAGTGGAACTTGTAGTCTTCTGGCACCCTCCGTGCTACCCACTCGGCCTGCCGGAGTGTGGTATGGTCTCAGGCTGCCCACTGGGGGGGGAGATGCAATCGAAATCTAGCGACATTGCGTCCGACACCAGGATCAACGCCGGGCTTGAAACCGGCAATCGTATTTCCTTTGCGCACGCGGTCAGCCCTACCATGCTGGCGCTCGAGCAGGTTATGGCGGACATCGCCCCGACCGACATCCCCGTGCTGATTGTGGGTGAGAGTGGCACAGGTAAGGAAGTTGCGGCCCGGCAGATCCACCAACTCTCCCGGCGCCGGGATGAACCCTTCCTCAAGGTGGGCTGCGCCGCAATTACTCCCGAGTCCTTTGACAGGGAGCGTCATGGGACGCAGAATGGCGACCTCTGCGGGAGTCATACGGGCACAGGAACGGTGTTCCTCGATGAGATCAACGAGCTCGCAATGGCGTGCCAGTCTAAGCTGCTCCATGTTCTTCCTGACGGTGGGGTGTCACAAGAACGCTGCTTGGGGGCCCGCGTCATTTCCGCGACCAGTCAAAATCTGGAGGAGGAGATGCGGACTGGACGCTTCCGGGAAGAGCTGTACTACCGCCTGAACGGCGTGTGCCTAAGACTCCCCCCGCTTCGGAATCGCAAGGAGGATATTCCGATCTTGCTTGACTTCTTCGCGGCGAAGTACGCAGCGCTCTTTGGGCGACCCCAGCCTGTGCTTAGCTCGCAAAGCCTGCAACTGTTAATGGACTATTCCTGGCCCGGTAACATCCGTGAGCTGGAGAACTTCGCGAGGAAGGTGGCCGCCCTGGGCGACGAACGGGCCGCCGTGGTGGATCTAGGCTCGCCCATGGGTGAATCTCGTCCGCGCCGCGTCCCTAGCGAGAGGCTCTCGTTGAAGGAGGCGGCGCGTGCAGCCTCCCACCATGCCGAGCGGGAGCTGATGCTGAAGGTGCTGACGCGCACGCGCTGGAACCGCAAGCGTGCCGCGCACGACCTGCAAATAAGCTACAAAGCTC
Organism: Terriglobia bacterium; assembly: GCA_022866195.1. Lineage (GTDB taxonomy): Bacteria > Acidobacteriota > Terriglobia > UBA7540 > UBA7540 > JALHUF01. The sequence goes on along the minus strand of JALHUF010000045.1, from coordinate 1,053 downwards.
TCCTCTATAAGTTGAAGCAGTTCGGGTTAGCCCAATCCGCAGATTCAGAGGTGCCAGAGGAGAATCCCCATGAGTGACAAGTGCCTGAAGGCGGGAATGCTAATGGTTCTCCCCCTGTTGATGATCTTCATTCCCCTCCGAGGGACCGTCGTGGGGAAGGAAAAGGGAAGCAAGCCTGCCGTGGCGCCAGGGAACCCCGGAAACGTACAGCAACCCCTTCCCAGCGGCAAGGCCCCCGACTATGTGATCGGGACTGAGGACGTGCTCGACATCAATGTCTGGAAAGAGCCGGAAGTCTCCCGGACCGTTCCTGTCCGCCCTGACGGCAAAATCTCGCTGCCGCTTCTCAACGATGTTCAGGCGGCGGGGCTAACGCCCATGCAGCTCGGAACAGTGGTCACGGAGCAGCTCACGAAGTTCATGGCGCAACCCCAGGTAACGGTGATCGTCACCACGATCAACAGCCGACGGGTTTACGTTCTGGGAGAGGTCAACCGCGGAGGATACATACCTCTCATGCCGAACATGACCGTCCTCCAGGCCCTTTCGAGTGCCGGCGGTTTTACGCAGTTCGCGAACCAGAAGCAGATCTACGTCCTGCGCTACGAGGATGGGAAACAGATTCGGTATGCATTCAATTACAAGCAAGCCGTTCAAGGCAAGGATGGTACGCAGAACATCATTCTGAAGCCCGGGGACACAATCGTGGTCCCGTGAGGGTTGCTTCTGATGGAGAACTGCCGGCGGTTGTCGGTGGCGATGGTGCTCCTGGCGTCATGCACCCAGGCCTCTTGGGCCCAGCAGCGGGGGGCTATTCCTGGCGCAACCGCGCCGACGCCTTCGGCAGGTTCGGGCCAGCAGACAGGTCAATCAACGGTGGGCGCTACAGAGGCGGAAACGAAGGAAGCTCAGCCAGGGACGGTTGTGGTAGCTCCGCTGTCCGGAGCGGAAGACCTTTCGCCAGGCTCCCAAGGACGCGCGCGCAGTTTCCTTGTGCCCTCCTTCCAGTGGACTGGTTTCGCAGATTCAAACAGCGGTAGCGTCGCAGGCAGT
>JALHUF010000389.1 GCA_022866195.1 Terriglobia bacterium | reverse complement strand
ATCAGCGCAGTGCCACGGAGCTGCGGCCCGTGGAGATCATCCCGGATTATGTCACCAGCGCCGAGGGTTCCGCGCTCATCCGCCTGGGAGAGACCCAGGTGGTCTGCACGGCTTCGGTGGAAGACGGTGTGCCTTCCTTCATGAAGGGGACGGGCAAAGGGTGGGTTACGGGCGAATACGCTATGATCCCGCGCGCCACGGACACCCGTACTCCCCGCGAGATCACGCGCGGCCGGCAGGCGGGCCGGACCATGGAGATTCAGCGGCTCATCGGCCGTGCGCTGCGCGCCGTGACCGACCAGGAAAGCTTGGGCGAGCGGACGGTGTGGACTGACTGCGACGTGATCCGGGCTGACGGCGGCACGCGCACGGCCTCCATCACGGGTGCGCTGGTCGCCCTGGGCCTGGCCTTCCAGAAGCTACTCGAGAACAGGTCTGTGAGAAGCATGCCTCTCAAGGACTATGTCGCGGCCATCAGTGTGGGGATTGTGGGCGGGGAGATTCTGCTCGATCTCGACTACGCCGAAGATTCCAGCGCCGAAGTGGACATGAACGTGGTGATGACTGGTTCCGGTAAACTGGTCGAAGTCCAAGCCACCGCCGAAGGCCGCCCGTTCGGCCTGGACGAATTGAACCGGATGATCGACGTGGCACGGCCCGCCATCCAGAAGCTGCTGGCCTTGCAGCAATCCATCCTGAAGCTTGATCTGCCCGCCAGACAGGGGCTGGGTGCTGGGGGCTAGGGGCTGAAAACAAGGGCCTGTCACTTGTCACTTGGCACGCGTCACTCGTCAGTGAACCTTTTTCTCGCATCCGCCAACCCGGGAAAACTCCGCGAATTCCGCGTAGCGGCGGCCGCGCGCGGAATCGCGTTGGAGTCGGTTCCGGGCATTCAAAACTTGCCGGACTGCGTGGAAGACGGCGCGACGTTTGAAGAGAACGCGCGCCAGAAGGCGCTCCATTACAGCCGCTACGTCAATGGCCCGGTCTTCGCGGACGATTCCGGCCTCTGCGTCGACGCGCTGGGAGGCGCACCGGGAATCCACTCGGCTCGGTTCGCCGGGCCGGATGCCGACGATGCGGCCAATAACCAGAAGCTGCTGGAAGAACTGCGCCGGGTGGAAGCAGCGGGCAGCGGGCGGCAAAGTCAGGCGTCAGGGGCCACAAGGCGCGCCGCGCACTATATCTGCGTCATCGCGCTGGCCGAGCGCGGATGCATCCTCACCATCACCGAGGGCCGCGCCGACGGCTTCATCATCGATGGGCCCCGGGGCAACGGTGGCTTCGGCTACGACCCCTTCTTCTTTTTCCCACCTCTGGGCAAAACGTTTGCCGAACTCAGCCCCGAGGAAAAGTTTGCCGTCTCCCATCGCGGCGAGGCGTTTCGCAAACTCCTGGATTATTTGAGCGGCGTGGGCGAAAGACATCTCCAACGCGGCCCCTAGACGCCTCGCAAAAGCCCGGCCTCAAAACCTTGGAACCGATTACCCGACACTTGGCACCCGACCCCTGACACCTGTTTTCCCACCCTGACACCCGACACCCGGCACCTGACACCTGTTCTTCCCAGCCCCCAGTCCCTGTTCTTCTGCCTCCTGACTTCTGACTCCTGACTTCCGCCTTCGCCATTCATCATTCACCATTCAGCATTCATCGTTTCCCCTGTCCCCTGTAACCTGTCCCCTATCCCCTGCTTTCCCGCTCGTCACTCGTCACTGTTCTTGACCAATCTCCAATCATCAATCTTCAATCGGCAATTCCGAGGGCCCCTGTTCCCTAACTTCCCCCTTGCTTTACCCTCCGAGTAGATGTACAGATGTACATAGGAGTGGTAACGCGGCGGTAATCCGCGCGGGCCACGTGGCACGATTGTGCGGCTGGCCCTGCGCCGCGTGCTGAAGTTCGTTGCTCGCACACATCGCAAAGACCGCGATGTATGCGCCACCCGCGGTTAAGAATAGTGCCCGTTTGCAGGATAGAATGAAAGTAACAATGACTGAGCTGATTCAGGTTGAAGTGTCCCGTCCTCCCACCTGGCGGCCGGTCTGGCTGAAGGTTGGTCTGCCCCGCGGTGATAAATCCCACGAGTTGAAGCATTTGATGCAGCGGCTGGACCTGAACCATCGATTTTTCGCTGCCACTCCTCGGGTATTCACGGGCAAGGTCAAATGAAATCCCTCCCTCCGCCCGTCCCAGGACGGCTGGCTTGGGCGTTGCTGCTCATATCGGTTCTCTTGGCCGCTCTGGGTTGCGGATGGCACCCACTCAAGGCGGTTGACCTGCACGTTTATTATGCAACCGCCAGGAGCTTCTTCTACCATTCCGGCCCCATGTATGGTCCGAATGATGTATTCGGTTGGCCGATGCTCTATCGTTACCCGCCCTTGTTTCTTTATCTGTTCCGGCCGTTCGCGCTTCTGCCGCTCAGTGCGGTTCCAGGCTTATGGGCTGGGCTGAAGGTCTTTCTGCTGGGGCCTCTCCTCTGGCTCTGGTACCGGCGATTTCCTCCCACTCGTTTCCTCCCCGCTATCTCGTTCTCCGCTCTGTTGCTCCTGCCCTATTTCGTCCTCGAATTGAGGAGCGGGAACGTGCAATTCCTTCTCGTCGAACTCGTGTGCTATGCGCTCCTGCTGTGCGATGAGCATCCCATCGTCAGCAGCTTGTTGCTTGGCCTGGCAGCGGCGGTCAAGGTCTGGCCGTTGTTTATTCTTCCCTATCTCGCGCTGCGCGGGCGTTGGCGTATCGGTATTCAGGCTTCGTTGGCAACGGCACTTCTTACGATTGCGCCGGCTTTGTGCCTCGGCTGGAAGACAACATTTCATCTGCTTGCTCAGTGGTTCGTTCAGGAACAACGCATCAACGCATTGCTCGGGGACAGGTGGTACCCGAGCCAGTCCCTTCGGGGTGTCATGCTCAGGTATCTCACCTCGATGGACTATTCCGATCTTCCCGACAGGAATTATCGGCTCGTCAATTTTGTGTCGTTGCCATCCTGGGAAGTGCGACAGTTTTGGCTACTGCTCGCGGTGCTCTTGGTCCTGTTCTCGTTGGTCTGTGTTTATCGGTGTGCAGATGATGCCGCCGCATACTCTATTTTCTTTTGTTTTCTGCTGATGATCGAACCTAACGTCCATCGGCCTAATTATGCTACGTTGCTCTGGCCAGTCCTGTTTGCGGGAATCATAATGACGGACCCCAGGGCTTCACCATTTAGACGATGGATCCTCTTGGCTGTGGCGGCCCTAGCTGTTCTTGTGCCACTCGTTCCGGGATCCGCTTTTCAACGACTCGCCCAGGTTTTGGGATTCGACTTTCTTGCCGTTCTGCTTCCGCTTACCCTGGTTGTCGTGACCTATGCGTCGCGGCGGTTTTCCCCTGCCTCCGGCACGCCTGCAGGAGGGTAGCAAGTTGCAAGCAGCGGGGTAGCGCATCTATAAGGTCATCGGCGGTGTCAAGGGGGAATTTCGCGGGTGGCGCGGACATCGCATGTTGATGTCGGCGAAGGTTCCGGACTGCGGGGATTCTTCACTGTCGTTCAGAATGACAAGCGCCCCATGCTGTCACCCTGAGTCCGTCGGCTGACGGAAGAAGGGTCTCGGCAGTTCGTTCGTATAATGCAGGGATTCTTTCCGTCGGCTGACGGACTAAGAATGACAGCTTTGCGAATGCTGGGATTCTACGCGGAGTTTACTCTGAGCGACGCGGAAGGGCTCAGAATGACCGCGGGGAGCCCGTTCTGCCAGGCCCGGAGGGCCGAGAGAGTGTGGCCCAGGGCGAGACCTGTCCCGATGCTTTTTATCGGGAGCCCTGGGGAAAAGTCCCTCACCCGGCCTTCCGGCCACCCTCTCCCCCATTGGGGGAGAGGGCTGGGGTGAGGGCAAGGCGCCCTGCAAACCCATCCCGCGAGGCGGGACCGTGGGCCATCTTCTGGCGCCCCTGCCGGGGCTTTTCTCAGGCAGCAAGTAGCCGCGGCAGCATTGGATGAACGGGGCGTTTTTCGGCACGGCTGAAGCTGTCCCCTT
>JALHUF010000388.1 GCA_022866195.1 Terriglobia bacterium | reverse complement strand
TCTCACCAATCTCGAGTTGCAGAAGAACGTGAAGAGCTTTACGCAATCGGCGGTCGATGCTTTGCTCTCTTACAATTGGCCCGGAAATGTTCGGCAGCTCCGTTCCATGATCCGCCGGGCCGTGCTTCTGGCGGACGATATAATCGCCGAGCACCACTTGGGGATGGAGCGGGTATCCCACAAGCAGACGCTTCCGCGCCTGGGAGGCGATCAGGAGACTCAGGACACGCCCCAGGGAGGCCTTTCGCTCAAAGAAATCAAGCACCGCAAGATCGTCGCCATGGAGCGGGAGATCTTAGCCCACGTGCTGCGGGAAACGGCAGGCAATAAAGCGAAAGCCGCTCGCCTGCTTCACATCGATTATAAAACCATCCATTCCAAAATCAGACAATATGGCATTATTACAGACCGAAAGGAATAAAGAGCTTATGGCAGAGAAGAAAAAAGACAGGAACTCGCACGGCGGGATTGAAGGCGGCGTCGGAGGGATACTCAAGGGCTTGGGAGACCTATTTGAAAAGCTCAGCGACTTGGCCGAAACCGGGCGAGAGCTCTCCAGAACGGGAGAGATTCGCGGCCCAGAAAAACAGCTCAGGGGCATCTACGGATTTACGGTTAAGGTGGGGCTGGGGGATGAGGGGCCGCGCATCGAGCCCTTTGGGAATATTCGCCGGGACATCAAATCCGGACGAACCGAGGTTCAGGAGGTGCGTGAACCCATGGTCGATGTTTTTGAGGAAGAGGACCACCTGCTGCTTTTGGCAGAGTTGCCCGGCATCAGCAAAGAGGATGTGCGGATTGACGTCAAGGACGATGTGCTGACGATTTCCGCTGAGAGAGGCGACAAGAAGTACCGCAAGGAGGTTCTCCTGCCCCGCAGCGTTTCCAAGGAGAAGATGCAGGTCTCGTGTAACAACGGGGTTTTGGAGATCAAGTGCCCTAAGTAGCCTGCTTCGGAGGAGCCACCATCGAAACCGAAGAGAAGTCGCTCAAGCTCAAAGTCAGCGAGGCGATCAGCAAGGACGTGAGTCGTGGGTACGCCCGCGTGGGACCGGAGGACCTCGCGAGATTGCAGGTGGAGGTAGGCGACATCGTGGAAGTTGTGGGTAAGGGTAGGACCGTGTGCAAGGCGATGCCGGCTTACAAGGAGATGCGCGGTCAGTCCCGGATTCAACTGGACGGAATCACCCGCGAGAATGCCGGGACAGGGCTCGATGAGTTCGTGCAAGTGCGCAAGATCGCTTGTCCGCCCGCCGAGCGGGTCGTGCTGGCCCCCACCAACATTACTCCTTCCGAGCGCGATTTGGATTACATCGGCAGCCGCCTCGATGGCCTGCCGGTTTTGGCCGAGAACCGCATCCGGGCCATCCTCTTTGGAGCCCGCTGGGCGGATTTCAAGGTGGAAAGCACAGTGCCCAGAGGTCCCGTGCTGATTAACCCAACGACCCAGCTCGTGATCTCCAAGGGAGCCCAACCCGAGGAAACGGCCGCCCGCGCGATTTCCTATGAGGACATCGGCGGCCTGAAGCCCCAACTCCTGCGCATCCGGGAAATGATCGAACTACCCCTGCGCTATCCCGAGGTCTTCGAGCGCCTGGGAATTGATGCGCCGAAGGGTGTGCTTCTGCACGGACCTCCCGGATGCGGCAAGACGCTGATCGCCCGTGCTATCGCGCATGAGACCCAGGCGAGCTTCTTTGCCGTCAGCGGGCCCGAAGTCATCCACAAGTTCTACGGGGAGAGCGAGGCCCATTTGCGGAAGATCTTCGAAGAGGGCAGTCGCAAGGCCCCGAGCATCATCTTCCTGGATGAGATTGACGCCATTGCCCCCCGACGAGAGCAAGTGGTGGGCGAGGTCGAGAAGCGGGTCGTCGCCCAGCTATTGGCGTTGATGGACGGGCTCGCCAAACGACGGAAGGTCATCGTCATCGCCGCGACCAACCTGCCTAACATGCTCGATCCGGCCCTGCGGCGGCCGGGGCGGTTTGATCGAGAGATCAGTATCCCTATACCCGACCGTAACGGACGGTTGCAGATCCTGGAGATTCATAGCCACGGCATGCCTCTGTCTGAAAAAGTAGACCTGAGTCGCCTGGCGGAGATTACGCACGGGTTTGTGGGGGCCGACCTCGAAGCCCTGTGCCGCGAAGGCGCGATGATTTGCTTGCGGCGCATTATGCCCGACGTGGACTTTGGCCTGGCGCAGATTCCTTATGACCAACTGGCCAAGCTCGAGGTGGAAATGGACGATTTCCTGGAGGCCTTGCGGGATATTGAACCTTCGGCGCTGCGCGAGGTATTTGTGGAAGTCCCCAACGTGCGCTGGCAGGACGTCGGTGGTTTGGCCGAGACCAGACAGCGCCTCGTGGAAGCGGTCGAGTGGCCGCTCCAGCACCCCGGCCTGTTCACCCAGGCAGGGATCCGCCCGCCCAAGGGAATTCTGCTATCGGGTCCCCCCGGCTGCGGAAAGACCCTCCTCGCCAAAGCAGTTGCCAGCGAAACGAAGGTGAACTTCATCTCGGTCAAAGGGCCGGAGTTGCTCTCCAAATATGTCGGGGAATCCGAGAGAGGCGTGCGGGAGGTCTTTCGCAAAGCGCGCCAGGCCGCACCCTGCATCGTCTTCTTCGATGAAATCGACGCGCTGGTGCCCAGCCGAGGTGCCGGCTCGTCGGATTCGCACGTTGCGGAGCGCGTCTTGAGCCAGTTTCTCGCGGAACTTGATGGGGTGGAAGAGCTGAAAGGGGTTCTGGTCCTCGGCGCGACCAACCGGGCAGACTTACTTGATCCCGCCATTCTCCGGCCGGGCCGCTTTGACGAGGTCGTGGAGATTCCGCTTCCCGACGAGAACGGGCGCAGCGAAATTTTCGCCATCCATTTGCAGGACAAACCTCTCGGCCTGGGGATCAGTTTCAAGGACTTGGCCTCCCGAACCGACGGCTTTAGCGGCGCCGATATTGGTTCGGTCTGCAACCAAGCTGCCCGGCGAGCTGTCCGGCGAGCCGTTCAGGCGGGCGAAAAGGCACCCGCTGACCAGGTGCGGGTCACCATTGAGGCCAGCGACCTGGAGGCGGCGCTCGAAGAGATTCGTCAGCAGACTCTCAAAGACATTGGTGAAGAGTAGATGGAGAAGAGCCAGACAGCGCTCTATCTGTTTTGCTTTGCTCGCTCCGACCTCGTCGGGGAGCTTCAGGGGAGCGGTGTGGATGGTCGGCATCCCCTTTCTGTACTTCGGCGCTTCCCGGATGTCTGTGCAGTCGTGAGCGAGGTGGCCCGACAAGATTTCTGCGGCCCGGCGGCAGAACTCCAAATGCAACAGCTAGCTTGGGTGGGGCCGCGCGCCCTGCGCCACGAGGAGGTAGTGGAGGAGGTGATGCGTCATTCTCCCGTGCTGCCCGTCCGCTTCGGGACTCTCTTCTCGTCGCAGAAAAGCTTGACGGAATTTCTCGATACACATCGCCAGACCATTTCGCAGTTTTTCGAGCGGGTGGCTGATCAAGAAGAATGGTCAGTCAAGGGCCTGCTCGACAGAAGGGAAGCCGCGCAGGCCCTGATCTCCGCAAACCTAGCCGCACAGCAGGAGCAACTCGCCGCGCTGCCTCCAGGAACACGCTACTTCCAAGAACAGCAGATCCGAGGAGGTGCAGAGAAAGAACTGAGCCTCTGGCTAAATGAAACCTGCCAGCAAGTCGCGAGCGACCTGAGGAAGCAGGCTTCGGATTTCCGCGAATGTCAAGTTGTACCTCGCGAGCCCCCAGAAAGCGGAATCGAGGTTGTGCTGAATTGGGCCTTCCTGCTGCCGAGAGGCGCGAGCGCGGCATTTCGCTTGCGAATCGATCAGGTGAACCAGAACCATGCCACCAGGGGGCTGGTCTTCGAACTTTCTGGGCCCTGGCCCCCTTATCGCTTTGTTCCTCCTCTATCGATGGGAACGGCCCCATGAGTTACCTGCTTTACTGCATCTTCCGCAGCCCGGCACAACCAAGACCCGGAATACCTCTGGGAGTCGGAGGGAAACCGGTATTCGTGCTGGCTCAGAATGGTTTGAGCGCGGGGCTTTCTGAGCTTGTGGAATCGGATCTGGTTCCTGATATCTCACAAATTCTCGCCTACGAAGCGGTCGTCGAACATTTGTATCGCGACCAGACCGTAATCCCCATGCGGTATGGATGTCAGCTTGAAGACGCATCCGAGGCCGTCTGCCTGCTGGAAAGCCACCGCGATGAATACGGCGCGCTTCTCGACGAACTCGAGGGCCTGGGGGAGATGGGTATCCATGTTCTCCTCGACAGTTCCGGAGCGGGAACGGAGAGCGATGCACGGCCTGTCCCTCCAAAATCCTTTCCCCTTCTGGTTAATTCCGGCGCTGCTTACCTTGCAGCAAAGCGAGAACGTTATCTGGGCCTGGACCGCGCAGGCCGGCACGAGCGATTGTTGGTAGAGGAGCTTTGGGGTTCCCTGGCCGGCCTCTACGTTCGCCGCAAGGTGGAATTCCCGGATTCGGCCAGGAGCCGTCTCTTGTCCCTCTACTTCCTCGTGCCAAGAGGTTCCGTAGAATCATTTCGCCAAGCCGCTCGTCACCTCCATCTGAAGGATTCTGTCAAGCTGCTCTTGAGCGGCCCGTGGCCGCCGTACAACTTTGTTGATTCCCTCGAAAGGTAGATGTCCGTCCCAGACATTTGGAGGCCTTAGTAGGTTGGGGATGCCTGAACGTAAGCCTACCCTTCCAGAGCGTGGTTCTCGGTCTGGGAAGTCCCGAGGCGGAAACCACCTGCCCTTACTCAGTCAGGGTTGAAATCGTTTCCACCCTCGGAAGGAAGTTCGCTGACCTTTCCCGTTTCGGGACAGGTCGGTGATCAATCCGGAGACGGCTGGACTCGATTGGGAATGGCCGATTCGACCACTGAGTCCTGCTCCGCGCGAACCCCGAAAACGACGTGGCCCTCTCGACGTCACCTATCGGGATTACATGCCTCGCAACTAGCGCCTGCATTCTATGGAGTGAATTCCTTAATGGCCCCTTCCAGGTGCGACAATTCTCCCCGCGATGGGGGCTTTCTCTTTTGAATCAAGGTCTTCGTGAAACCCGCCGATAACTCTAGGGCGTGGCATCAGTTGTGCACGCAAGGCGGCGGGGCAGGTCTCGCATACGCGAGGCATGCCCTAACCCAAACATGGGTAGTTTGTTACCCGGAAGGAGAATGACCATGGCAAAGGTCGTAAAGTCGACTGACTCCTCGAGCCTGGCAGAAGTAGTCGATCGGATTCTCGACAAGGGGATCGTGATCGACGCCTGGGTGAAGGTGTCGCTGGTCGGGATCGAGCTGCTCTCGGTTGAGGCCCGCGTCGTGATCGCCTCGGTTGAGACCTACCTGAAGTATGCCGAGGCTATCGGTCTGACAGCCAGTGCTGCGGCTCCCGCCTGATGCTGGGTTGGAGACCGACCACCGTCAAGTGGGGGGCCATCATGTGGCCCTCCGCTTGGCAGTGCGTGGAGAGGTAGATGACCGGAAAAATAGAAGGAGGGCTACGATGGGCAGATTGTTGGAAGACATGACTCGATTGGTCGGGGAGATCCAGGCGCTGCGCGGAAGTCGGCAAGCGTTCCGAAAAGAACTCGTGATGGATGTTGTTGAAATGTGTGCGGATTTTGCGGACACACACGCTCGCATGGCAAAGAGGACCAAAGAGGAGCGTCTTGCTTTCTGCAAAAACCTGAAACGAACTGTCGGCGGGCAGCAACGGGAAATGAGGGCTGAGATGGCTGCCGCGCGCCGTGCTTGGGCCGGGCACGGGCAGCAACCGGAAATGAGGGCTGAGCATACTGCCCCGCGCCGTGCTCGGGCCGGTAGGGGCGCTTAGCGGCCCGGCGGTCAGCGTGGCCAGGTAGATGGCCGGAAAAAAATAGAAGGGGGGATACTATGGGCAGATTGGTAGAGGACATGACTCGATTGGTCGGGGAGATCCAGGCGCTGCGCGGAAGCCGTCGAGCGTTCCGAGAAGAACTCGCAGAGGGCAACAGCGATCGCCAGACGGTGGCAAAGGAGGCCAAAGAGGAGCGTCTTGCTTTCTGCAAAAACCTGAAACGAACTGTCGGCGGGCAGCAACGGGAAATGAGGGCTGAGATGGCTGCCGCAGGCCGTGCTTGGGCCGGGCACGGGCAGCAATCGCAAAGGAGGGCTGAGTTTGCTCCCGCGCGTGCTCCCGCGCGTGCTCCCGCGCGCCGTGCTCGGGCCGGCAGGGGCGCATAGCGGTCCGGCGGTCAGCAAGGTCTCGGGGATTGGGATTGAACGGTTGCCCGGCCGCCACCCGGCTGCGTCCCCCTGCCACATCAAACAGCAGCGGGCTCGAACGGAAGGCAGACGAGGCAGAATCACCATGGGTGTGCTAACCCACGACCTGGCTCGATTGCGAAATGAGATCCGGGCATTGCGAAGCGCGCGCCAGGGACTGATCCATAACGCCCTACATTGAGGAGAGCAAGCGGAAGGGTGGGTGACCCCGCGTGGGCGAGCAGATCATGCTTTCAAAAACGGCTTCCAGCGAATCCGATGGGGCGGCGGTTTCTTGCGCCTTTTGCCACGGCAGCGGAAGGGACCCGTTTGGGATCATGTCCTGGCTTTCCACCTGTTGTGTTTGTAAAGGCAGAGGCATAGTGCAGGTGCAGGCGCCACACGCACGCTGTGCGCATTGCCAGGGCACCGGGGCCATCAAGAGGCTCACCTGCACCGTTTGCGGCGGAAAAGGGCTTGTCCCCTTGCCGGCGGGCCCCACCGTTGTGTGCCCGCAGTGCCAGGGTACGGGCGATGACGCCTCAGCCCCAGCGATGGCGTGTCTAAAATGCCGCGGCCGCGGATGGCTGCCCGTGGAATGAGACGAATGCGGAAAGAAACCCCTGGCCAACGGGTCGAAAGCGGGCCGAGCCACGAGGTGCCTGCTGTGTGGCACGGGACGAGTAGGCTGTTGACCAACAAGCGTGGGAATAGGAGGGAATGAATTACGATGAATCACCAGGATCTGACAAACCTATCAGCTACCCCGGTCGGGCTCCCGACCGGCGGTGACAACCTCCTGCTGGAGCCCAGCGACGAGTTTGTCTTAACACCCTACGTTCAGAAGTTGACGGAGCGCGCCCTGGCTTATCTCC
>JALHUF010000387.1 GCA_022866195.1 Terriglobia bacterium | reverse complement strand
CGGCGCGGCGGCGTGACGGGCCTCTTCATTCGCGGCGGCAATTCCAACTACAACCTGGTGATGCTGGACGGAATGCAGGTAAACCAGTTCGGCGGGGACTTTGACTTCGCCTCGCTTCCCGCCGACGGCGTGGAGCGCGTGGAAATCACTCGCGGCCCACAGAGCGCCCTTTACGGTTCGAATGCGGTGACGGGCGTCATCAATATCGTGAGTCACCGAGGCCAGGGCCCGCCACGCTTCACGGTGCAGGCCGAAGGCGGCAGCTTCACCACACGCCGCTTTGCCACGGGAGGCAGTGGCCGCACGCGCAACCTCTCCTGGGCCTACGACCTTTCTCGCCTCGATTCCGGCGGCGTGGTGGTGAACGACCAGTATCGCAACCAGAGCGCTCTCCTGAGTCTGGGCTATTCGCGAAGCCCTCGCCGGCAGGTGAACGTCCACTTCTTGGGCAACGCCAACGATGCGGGCGCGCCCGGACCTTACGGCTCCGATCCGCTCGGCCTTTTCCCCGGCATCGACCGGATCTCCCGCAACAAGCAGAACCTGTTCGCCTATCAGGCGAGTTACGCCGAGCAGGTGTCGCCGCGCTTCCGCCAGGTCGCGAGCGTCAACCTGGCCACGAACGACTACTACTTCCGGTCGCCCTACGGTGACTCGTTCTCGCACAACCGGCGCGGCATCGTGAACACGCGGAGCGAGATCACCGTGGCGAGCCAGGATTTCCTGGTCGTGGGTTTCGAATACAACCGCGAGCAGATCAAGAACACCTTCATTGCCGATGCGAGTGGGGTCCCGTTCCTGTTGCCCCGCGCGAGTTTCGCCTACTTTGCGGAAAACCGTTGGAGTCCGTCGCGGCACTGGATGGTCATCACCGGCCTGCGCCTGGACGACATCCGCACGCACGCGTTGCCCCCGGGCGGTTTCGGCCTGCGCCCGCTCCTGCCTGCCAGTTCCATCGCCAAGGCGAACCCACGGATTGCGGTGACGTATCTTGCCCGGGATGCCGCAGCATCCGCAGGCGCTCTGGGCGCGACGCGGCTGCACGGCAGCTTCGGCACGGGCATCCGCGCGCCTAACGGCTTCGAGCTGGCCTTCACCAACAATCCGCGCCTGAAGCCGGAGAAGAGCCTCAGCTTCGATTCCGGCGTGGAGCAGAGGTTCTTCCGCGACCGCGCCGTGCTCGACGTCACCTACTTCTTCAACCGCTTTAAAGACCAGATCGTGGTGCTGGGAGGGTCGCTTACCAACCTCAGCAGTTTCATCTCGGACAACCTGGCGAACTCGCGCGCCGCAGGGGTCGAAGCTGCCCTGCGCATTCGCCCCGCGCGGTCGGTGGAATTTTCCGGACACTACACGCGGCTCAACTCTTCCATCCTGGCGCTGGACGGCACGTCCCTGACGCAATTCCCCTTCGTGGTCTGCCAGGCGCTCCTGCGGCGGCCGCGCAATTCCGCCGCCTTTAATGCGACCTGGCAACGCGGCCGCCTGATGCTCAACCTGAATGGCTACCTGCGCGGCAAGGTTCTGGACGTGGAGCCCAATTACGGCGCCTCCGGCGGACTGTTCACAAACAAGGGCTATGCGCTGGCCAACGCCGGATTTGCCTACCGACTCCCGCGCGGCGTGGAACTCTTTGGCCGACTCAACAATTTCCTGAATCGGAAGTATGAGAACTCGTTCGGCTATCCGGCCTTGCCCTTATACTTTCTGGCCGGCGTGAAGTTCACCTTCCCGGCGGAATAGCTCCCGCCTCATTTGGCGGAGCCCGGCCCTCGCTTGCGGCAGTCCGTGCGCCGCGTGAACTCCCCGTCGCAGAAGAGCAGTAGGCAGAAAGCAGCAGACAGCCGTCCCGGAAGGAGCGACAGAAACCTGGGCTGGCTTGCATCAGGCTCTGTCGCGCCTTGCGGCGGGTTTCAGCATCGGCATGTCTATGCGGGGAATCTCTGCTCCGATTGTCAGATTGAAATTCCCTGTTACAGCAGGCTGTCTTCTTTGCGGTGGGTACGCCAGCAGTAGAGCTGCTCCACGGCTACGGAGAGCACGCAAATCCCGCCTGCGATGGAGACACTCAATTCGATGAGATCTCTCAGGATGTCGGCGCGTTCCCGGGCGAGGGCGCGGATGGTGGCGGCCAGCGCGATGCCGTGACCGACGGCCCACAGGCCAATCACGGCGGCGAGAATCAGGACGATAAGGCGCAGAGCGGTCTTCATGATGGGACTACTTAGAGGAAATCACGGTATCCGGCAAACCGCGCCTGTTGTTCCGAGCAACCCTCTCATACACCCGGAATGCTGGCAAAGTCAATCGCCGCCAAAACGGAGAATGCACAGCCGGAGACCTGACGGTCAGCGCTACTTCTCAATGCGGTGAACCTTGAGGAGATTGGTGGTGCCGCGCCGAGCGATAGGTGTGCCGGCGACAACGGCGATGAGGTCGCCCGGGCCCACCACGCCGCGGGCGCGCAGCAGCCTCGCCGCACCCTCAACCATTCGGTCGGTGGATTGAACATGGGGCATCTCGATGGGTATCACGCCCCAGTAAAGCGCCGCGCGGTGAACGATTTGTGGCAACGGCGAAAAGGCAAACACGGGAGCGCGGGGCCGGTACTTCGAGACCAGCCGCGCGCTCGACCCCGACTGGGTGAAGACGGCAATCGCCTTGAGGTTCAACTCCTCAGCCAGCAGCGCGGCGCTCTCGCAGACCGCCTCCGGAACGCTCAGCGGCTCATCGGCGGACCGGCGCCGGCGCGCGTACCAGGCATAGCGCGGGCTGGACTCAGCGGCGGAAATGATCCGCGCCATCATGCGCACGGCTTCCACCGGATACTGCCCCGTGGCAGTCTCGGCGGAGAGCATGAGGGCGTCGGAGCCGTCGAAGATGGCATTGGCCACGTCGGAGGCTTCCGCGCGCGTGGGCCGGGAATGCACGGTCATCGATTCCAGCATCTGCGTGGCGGTGATGACCGGCACCCTCAGAGCATTGGCCCGGGCGATCACCCGCTTCTGAATGATGGGCACCAGCTCGGGCGGCAGTTCCACCCCCAAGTCGCCCCGCGCTACCATGACGGCATCCGCCACGCGGAGGATTTCGTCCAGCCGGTCAATGGCCTCCGGCTTCTCCAATTTGGCGACCACAGGAATCGGCCGGCCCGCGCGCGCCAGAATCCGCTTGAGCTCCAGCACATCCTGGGGGCGGCGCACGAAGGAGAGCGCGACGTAGTCCACACTGTGCTGAACGGCAAACTCCAGGTCGGCGCGGTCCTTGGCGGTCAGCGCGGAAATCTTCAAAGGCAGACCAGGCAGGTTGATGCCTTGATGCTCGCCCAGCTCGCCGCCCTCAACTACCCGGCAGCGTACCTCGCGGCCCACTACGCGCTCGACACGCAGTTCAATCAGCCCGTCAGAGAGCAGGATGCGGCTTCCGGGCTTCACCTCGCGCGGAAGCGACTGGAAGTTAGTGGAGACCAGCCGCGCATTCCCCGCCCCAGGGCGCGGGGTGAGAGTTACCCTGGCTCCCGCGCGGAGCACAACCGGCCTCCCCTGTTCCAGGGGTCCGGTGCGAATCTTGGGACCTTGGAGATCCTGCAAAACGGCCAGGGGCTTCCCGCGCTCGCGCGCCAGGCGTTGCAGCAGCCGCAACCGCTGGGCGTGCTCGGCAGACGTGCCGTGGGAAAAGTTCAGCCGGGCCACATCCATCCCGGCATCCAGCAAGCCTGCCAGGCGTTAGGGGCTGTCCGTGGCTGGCCCCAGCGTGCAGACAATTTTGGCGCGCCGCGCCTGAGACGCGCCCTCGCGCTCGATCATGTCAGCCGTCATGGGAAAGGATTATAGCCGCGCGCAGAGGAAACACAAACCCGCGCCCGGTGAGAACCTAAAGACTCAGGAGGTACTGTGAAGCGGAGAGGTTGCCAAATCCGACCTGACTCACCCGCTGGCCTACCACGTTGGCGAAATACTGAAGAATGGCCGTGAGCTTCAGGAAGGCCGGTTTCTCCCGCCGCCGCAGCAAGTGGCGCGCCGTCAAGGAAAAGTAGAGCGCACGAAAATAAAGGACCAGAAGGCGCTCTTCGTAGGTGTAGCGCTGGCGGACATTGGCGGCATTCTTCAGCAGGTAGGTAAGCGCCAGATAATCGCACTTGAGCATCATGCGCAACCGGGGATAGTCCGCCGGCGCATCGAATTCTTCCACGGTGGCGCGGATGGCGGGAAATTCCAGCCGGTTCGCGTTCACAATGGAGTGAAAGTACCCGTGGTCGAACTTCCGGCGCAGGATTCTCTGGCAAGCGACCTGCACGTAAAAGAAGAAAAGCGCTGTGGAGATAATCAGAATCACGGACGCAACGAACATGGCAATTCTCTCTTAAGCCTGGCGGGGGGCAGCGGCCATTTCGGCAACTTCTCCCGCGCGTGCCCGCATGGGGACGGCCTCCGGCAGTCGCGCGACCGCGTAAGACCAAGTCAGGAGCATCCCCAGAGTGCAGAGCGGCCCGATATAAGTGTAAAGGTTACTGGCAAATCGCTGGCCCGGAGTGAGGAACACAAGCGCAAAGTTCGCCGCCGGACCCGCAAACTGAATGCCCATTCCCGTAACCAGCAAAATGAGCTCCTCGTCAGAGCTCCCCCTGCGCTGGAGCAGGATGTAGAGCAACGTGGTCAGAACCAGACACGTGAAATAAAGGTTTTGCTGAAACTCGACGATGAAACGGCTGAAGAGGTTGTGGTAGTTCTGCAAGAGCGAGAAGAAGGAGACGCCCAGAACCAGAATGAAGATGAACGTCAGCATAAGACGCAGGAAGTGCCACATCCTGTCTTCCTGGAGACAAGCGCGGCGGAAGAACGCGCCCACTAGCAAGAACGCGGCGAGCACCAGCAGCACGTCCGTCAGCCAGAAGAAGTAGGCGTACTGAGGCGAACTGAACCCGTAGCTGTGAAGGACGTACGCTCGGCCCACTCCGTCTATCGCCAGCAGCAGGCTCAGATAGATGGCTATGGGAATGAAGCGACGCTGCCGGCGGCGCAGAAGCACGAACCCTAGCAGCCCCACCTCAAGCAAATAACCAGCGAATTGAAGAACAACTGTACCCGTGTCCACCGTGAGCAACCCGGAGCGCCGCCAGCCGCCATGTGCTTTTCCGGGTCGCTCGCCTAACCCGTCAAAGACTACTTGCGGTTGGGTGGCATCGGAACAGGCGAGGTGCCAATTCCAATCGCATTGGGCGGCATGGGAACAGGCGAGGTGCCAATTCCTGTCGCATTGGGTGGCATAGGGACGGGCGAAGTCCCGATGCCAGCCACGCTACGCCGCAGACT
>JALHUF010000386.1 GCA_022866195.1 Terriglobia bacterium | reverse complement strand
TGGTGACGGTCGGGCAGGCCCGCCTGTCCGCCGGCCGGCGGGCTACAACGCAGTCTGGACCTACGGCAACCGGCCCGTGCCGGGAATCCCGTACACATACCAGCCCGCCAAGACGGCCACGTACACGACGGAAACCGCCAAGCAGACACCAAACACCTTGCCGAAGAAGGGGCCGGTGACTTCCTTCCGCCAGGCGCGCACGCAGAGGATAACCAGCAAGATTTCGGAGAGAATGGCCAGCGCGTGCAGCGGCGTATCCAAGGTAGGGAGAGGCCGCATCCTCACCGAGGCCCAGAGAACCGAAAACTCGCTGAAAAAGCCTCCCAGCAAGATGTTGAAAAGCATGCCGAGAATCGGGGCAACGATCCCCAGCATGTAACTGTACGTGTTGTTGCCGAAGAACACCATCAGGGCGATCACGACGTAGATCAAGGATTTCAACAGCTCAAAGGGGAAGTATGCCGGGATCGCAAAGGCGCCGGCCACAATCAGCACCACCGTCAGAAAAGCCACCACAAAAACCCCGCGATCGGACATAGCTCAACTCCTTGTTCAGGGCGCTCTGCCCGGCTTCGCCTGCGCGGCGAATCACGCCGGGCTCGCCCGAATTCAGTCGAAGCTTTGTGCCTGGAGCATCTGGGTCAGAATTCCTTGAGTCCTCACTCCCGGACCGGCTCGACCCACCCGGTTCCGGTCGGCGTAGTATAGCACAGCGATTTCAAGTTCAAGATGGGCGTGGCCGGTAAGTTTTGCGCGCCCGCGGCAGGTGGCCCGGAACTTACCTGTATGCCTTCTCGGAATGACGCAGTTGGAGTAAACTAATAGTGGGCGCCTGTAGCTCAGATGGATAGAGCGGCAGCCTTCGAAGCTGAAGGTCGGGGGTTCGAATCCCTCCAGGCGCGCCAGAGCCGCTGGCGATTCTTGAACCATCGCCTCCTCAGAGAACCGGCTGGACACAAACAATCCCCATTCAAAGAGGATTGATGCTTCGCCGGCGCGGCTCGCGCGTCAACACACACCCTCCCTGGGGCCGGGCGGCCTCTCTTCGGAAGGAACCTTTCTGGAAATCAGAGTCCAGGCGCTTAGAGCTTGCCAAGCTTACCCGCCAGCTGGAGGAGCACCTTGCGGTTGGAGCTCGACAGGCCCTCGAAGAGTCTGACCAGCTTTCTCGCCGGCTTCGACAAGCTCACCTGTTCGGGTACCTTGAGGGGCGCTGGTCGGCCCGCACCGTGAAACAACAACTGATAGGGCTCGACCTCTAGGGCCTTTGCGAACTTTTCCAGAGTCGCGAGCGAAGGAACCGTGTAACCGCCCTCCACCCGGGAGATGTAGGAACGCAAAAGTCCAGACCGCCTCTCAATGTCGCCCTGCGACAGGCCCTTGGCTTCCCGTAACTCCCGTAGCCGCTTCCCTATGTCCATGTCAACATTAAATCAGAAGTAGGATGATTCGTCAACGGTGTCCCAGAAATGAATTGACGGCTCTAGAAACGCGCAAGGACCTCCGCAGTTCGGGGCTCTCCACGTCTTCCGAAAAGTCCAGGAGGAGGTCGCTACGCCTTCGCAGACTTGGGGCGGGGGCTGCGGGCCCCACGCTGTGGCTGGCGGGCCGCGTGGTACGCCACCCAATCGAGCAGCGCCAGACTCACACTCGCGCCTACCATCTCGCTCAAGGTGGGAAGCAGCACCGCCAACTGCGAACGATCGGCAAGCTCGCGGTCGTTGCCGTCCGTGACCGCGAAAATGCTCGCCCTTGCCTTCCGGGCGCTCTCCGCCAGCAGGTGAATCTGGCGCTTGAGGCGGCAGCGCGAACCGGAGAGGAAGACGATCGTCGTGTCCGGCCCCAGCTTCTCGAGAAGGCCGTGGGCAAATTCTTGCGCCTCGTAGCCACGGGCGTCGATGCCCGTGAGCTTCTGTAACAGCCTTGCCCAATGCAGTGCGGCCGGATGATAGAACCCGCCGCCCACCCCATGAAGACTGTGCCGGGCCTGCAACTCGGAAGCGAAGGAGCGCACCGCATCCCCGAACTGGGTCAAGGCCCACTCGACGCTCTCCGGGAGCTTTTCAAACTCGGCTTCCAGGGCATCGGTCTGCGGTTGATGGCGCTTGAGAGCACGGGCCGCCACCAGCGCCACATAGCTCAGGGCGGCTTGCTGGCACACCGCCGTTCTCGCACCGGCTCCGGCCTCCTCGCCCGCACGCACCAGAAACACGCCGTCCGCCATCTTGGCTAGCGCGCTCTGCGCCTGAGTGGTGAACGCCAGCACCTTGGCGCCATGTGACCGGGCCATGCGCGCCACCGCCAACGTCTCCGCGGATTCCCCGGATTCCGAGAGGGCCACGAGCACGGAGCGTGGACGCAGCACGGAGGCCGAATAGGCCTCAAAAACCGCGGCCTCGCGCACCACCACCGGCCAGCCGAGCAAGCTCTCGAAGGCGTAGGCGCCGGTCAGCCCTGCCACCAGCGAACCGCCGGAACCCACCATGAAGACTGGACCGTCACCCCAACGCGTC
>JALHUF010000385.1 GCA_022866195.1 Terriglobia bacterium | reverse complement strand
GGATGTTCTGACCTTGTTCGGCGCTGTCTCCTTTGCCGTGCACATCGTTCTGGTGGGTAGCTACACCCGGCGCTTTTCGTTTCGTCACCTGGTTCCCGTGCAAATCCTTGTTGTCGGGCTGCTGGCCGCCGCAGCTTTGCCCTTGAATCTTGACTTCCGGCTGCACTGGACCGCGGGTCTGATCGGCGCGCTGCTGCTGACGGCGGTCCTGGCAACCGGGTTCGCCTTTTCGGTACAGAACTGGGCTCAACAGTTCACGCCCCCGGCCCACACAGCGTTGATCTTTGCCCTGGAGCCCGTTTTTGCTGCACTCACTTCCAGGTTAGTGCTCGGCGAGCGGCTGGGGGGCAAGGTCTTCATGGGCTCAGCGTTGATCTTGGCCGGAATGGTGGTTTCGGAGATCTGGGGCAGCACTACCCCCTCGCCCGTTGAAGGCTAACCGCATCAGAATCCACCCGGTTTCCCGACACTCGTGAGCTGGTAGAAGGAAACACACCTTCTTGCGGGCGCAGGCCCAGACTCCGTGGACCTCAGGCAGAGAGCCGCGCGGAGCCCACCAGCAAGCCGTCCCGTGTCAAAACATCGAGCGAGCGTCTAACTCCCAAGCGGCCGCGAGCATCCAATAAGTGTATAATCAGATGATGTCCGGCAGTGGGCCGGCGAAGGCATTTGGGGGGTGAACTAGAGATGAGCAGGAACGGACGACGATACTTACCAGCGGTGGTGGTGGCAGTAACGCTGGGAATAGGCATCCTGATTGGGACGCTGATTTCTAATGGGGTTCGAGCCGCCAGAGCCGGCGGCGGGGCGCCAAGCGCTTCGCCCTTGCCCGCTCCTTCCCCCGCAGACCTCTCGAATTCTTTCGCCAGGATTGCCGAAGCCGCTGAACCGGCCGTGGTCAATATCCACACGGAATCGACGGTACGCATCACTCGTCGCCGCTTTTCCGTTCCAGACGATTCTCCCTTTGGCGATTTCTTCGATCGCTTCTTCCAGTTTGGCCCCGACGGGCCGGGAGCCGAAATCCCGCAGCAGAACCTGGGTTCGGGCGTCATCCTAGACAAGAATGGGTACATCCTAACCAACTACCACGTCATCATGCGGGGCGGGGAAGACAAGCCGGTGGACCGCATCCGCGTGCAACTCCACGGGGACGACGACAGCCCCAAAGGCTACGACGCGAAGATCGTCGGCAAGGACAAGTGGACAGACCTGGCAGTCATCAAGATTGATGCGGGGCGGCCGCTCCTCACCGCGCAGTTCGGCGATTCCGATTCCATGCGCGTGGGAGATTGGGTCCTGGCCATTGGTAGCCCCTTCGGCCTGGATTCCACCGTTACGGCGGGGATTGTCAGCGCCAAAGGACGTGACATCGAAGGTGGGCCGGAAGGCCAGTTCAAGCGCTTCCTCCAGACCGACGCAGCCATCAATCCGGGCAACAGCGGCGGCCCCCTGGTCAACATGGCCGGGCAGGTTATCGGCATCAACACAGCCATAGCCACGCGGCGCGGAACTTATGATGGCGTGGGCTTCGCCATCCCATCCAACACCGCCCGCAAAGTGTACAACTCCATCGTTTCCACCGGCAGCGTGCGCCGCGGAGCCATTGGGGTGACCTTCCAGAATCAGAACAATCCGGTGAAGCTGCGCATGTTCGGCGCTGACCATGGCGTGGTAGTGGAGAACGTCGAACCCGGTGGCCCCGCCGACCGCGCGGGCATCAGGCGGGGCGACGTGATCACCGCGGTGGACGGCAAACCGATCCACACTGGCGACGAGTTGGTGGCAATCGTCTCGGACAGTGATGTGGGTAGGAAGCTCAAGGTTGACCTGATCCGGGACAAGAAGCCTATTTCCACCCAGGTGGAAGTCGGCGACCGGAACAAGATCATTGGACGGCTGCAAGGCGGGCCCGAGGATGAAGGAGAGGCCGGGGAATCTGGCGAAGAGGCCGGGGGCACCCTGGGCGTTTCGGTGCGCAACCTGACCCGTGAGCAGGCCGATGATCTGGCAGGCGAGCTGCACCTATCAGACCGGCAAGGGGTTCTGGTCACGGGCGTGCAGCCGGCCGGCTTTGCGGCGGAGCTGGGCGTGCAGCGGGGCGACGTCATCCTGAGCCTGAATCAACAACCGCTGCACTCGGTGGAGGAATTCTCTCGCTTGCAGAGCCAACTCAAGTCCGGCAACGACGTGCTCTTCCTCATTGCGCGCCGGACACAGCGCACGTTCACAACAATCTACCTCGCCGACCGTCTCCCATGAAGGCGGGGAGGGAATTGCCTTGACCGTCCGTCCCAAACGGATTTGCGCGTTCGTTGCCGTGCTGCTTGCCGGCTTGCTGTTGGTGCCCGCCTATTCATCCGCGCAGGACAAAACGGGAAGCAGTTCGACCGGAAAATCCACGACCGCGAAGAAGAAGGTCGAAAAGCCTGCGGTCGCGAAGGATTCCCGGAAGGCCTCGCTGCGTTCCCGAAAGCGCGACCGGCGAATCTCCTATCGTTACCGCCTGGCACGCCTCAAGCTCGAGCCGCAGCGCGTGGAAGAGATCCAGCAGGCGCTAATGCAAGCTGGCTATCTGCAGCGGGAACCCAATGGCCGCTGGGATGATCTGACCAAAGACGCCATGCGGCGCTACCAGGCGGACCACGGCTTCGCCTCGACCGGCCTCCCCGAAGCTAAATCGCTGATGAAGCTTGGCCTGGGCCCTCACCCCCTGCCCGAAGATTGCGACCCCACGGCGCAGGCACAGGCCGATAGCACCTCACCCGCGCCCAGCCAGCCGGGACCCAGCTCACCATCCGGAACCCCCACCCAATAGTAGAAGGCAGTAGGCAGCACGCAGTAGGCAAAGAGCTCCCCTACTCAGAGCGGTGGAGTTTAAGAGGGAGCCGGGCGATGGCGCGGCCGGGCATTCAATCGACCCGGCGCCAGATTAGGGTGGTGTTGTCAAAGCCGCCGGAGGCAAAGTATTCGCTGTCGGGGCTGAAGGCGAGGGCCATCACCCCTCCACTGTGCCCGGTGAGAGTGCGTAACTCGCGCCCGCCGGCGACATCCCAAAGCTTCACGGCGTTATCCCAACTGCCGGAAACCAGGTATTTGCCGTCGGGGCTGAAGGCGAGGACGGTCACCCAATGCGAGTGCCCAGTGAGTGTCTTGACTGCCCGTCCGCTCTCGACCTCCCACAGCCTTACGGTTTTGTCACGGCTACCCGAGGCGAGGTAGCCCCCAGCGGGCGAGAAGGCCACGGCCTCGACTTGCGGACCACCGGTGCGGGCCGGAATACTGCTTCCCGTGGCCAAATTCCAGAGCGTGACGCTCCCCTCGATGCCGCCTGCGGCGACGTAGCGCCCATCCGGGCTGAGCGCCACAGCTTTGACCGAGAATTTGTCGCCCGTAAAGTTCCGAACTTCTCTCCCCGTAGCCACTTCCCACAGCCTTACTTTTCCGTCCCCGCCCCCTGTGGCCAGAAGGTGGCTGTCCCGGCTGAAGGCGAGGCATGCTCCGCTGTGAGCAAAGGAGCGGACTTCCTGCCAAGTTGAGGCATCCAACAACCTGACTTCTTCGCCGGCCGTCGCCAAATAGCGGCCGTCGGGACTGAAGGCCACGCGCATCACAATGGGCCGGTGACTGGCCAAAGTCTGGACGGTGCGCCCACTGGCCACCTCCCAGATTTTGACGGTGCCGTCCCCACTCCCCGTCGCCAGGTACCGGCTGTCCGGGCTAAAGGTGAGCGACAACACCCCGCCCCCGAATGGGGCGAGCTTGTGTGCCGGAGCCAATTCCAACGCCGTTGCCTCGAGCTTCGCATTTACCTCCACACTCTGCCCGGGCAGCAGGCTGAGTGACTGCTCGTAGGCGCGATGGTGAGGCGCAGACACTCGGAGGCTGTGCTGGCCCACCGGGAGTTCATAAATCACGTACTCTCCCTGCGCATTGGCCTTGCCGAGCAACTGGCCGTCCGACCATATCTCCGCATTCGGCAGGGTCCTAACCGCAATCGCACTGACGGTCTGTTTGGCGCTGCGCAGGGCGTCGAGGAGCGTGCTGTCGGCGCCGGCGGTGCGCAGGGATACCAGGAACTCGTCCGTGGGTCGGAAAGCGATGCCCCGCCGACTCACCAATTCAGCGATTCGGCGGCTCGCCACGCCGCCGGCGACCAGCATGTGCAACTGCTCACGAGTAAGCGGCACGGGGCTCGCGTCGCGCAACGCTTTCAGCAGGGATTCCTGCGCTCCGGTGGCTTTGAGTTCTGCCAGGTACCCTGCGGGTAAAACGAATTCGATGCCGCGGCTTTGCACTGCCTCGACAAGTTCGCGGCTATCCACGCCGGCGGTGACAAGTTCGCGCAGCAGGTCTTTGCTGAGCGGACCCCGACCGGCCCCCAGCCCCACTGTCCCCACGGCCTTGAGGAGCACTGGCTGCGCTCCGCCCTGGCGGAGTTCTTGCAGGACAGACGCTGTGACCTCAAAGGCCAGGCCCCGCTGGGTCACCGCTTGGGCCAACTGCTGGCTGTCAGTTCCTCCGGCCACCAGTTGCTGCAATTCGTTTCGTGTGAGGGGACTCTGGGGTGAATCAGATACCCGCGCGAAACTGCCACAGGCAAGAAGCAGGACAATGAGGGCCGGTCGCGCGCACACCACATTCCACCTGCTGAGCGGGCAAGTTTCTCAACCGGCCACATCATAGCTCAAGGCGGCAAAGATTTCAGGCCAGAAGACAGGAGCCAGTATTCACAATTAACAATTCGGAATTCCGACTCCCACCCCGACCTGCACCACTCACAACTACAACGGACAAATGACCAACAACGATCTGCGCGTCAGTCCGCGCCTTCGTAGCGCTGCGACCCCGCCGGCGTGCCGGCTGGAAGCGGGCGCTACGTGTCAATCTGCGCGCGTTGCAGCCGGTCGCTGTAATCCACGTACACCGATTTCCATTCCGAGTAGAAATCCAGCGCCGTGACGGCGGCCTCGCGGTGGCCATTGCCCGTCTGCTTCGTTCCGCCGAAGGGCAGGTGAGTCTCCGCGCCGATAGTGGGCGCGTTCACATAGACAATCCCCGTGTCCAGGTCGCGCGTGGCCTGGAAGGCTCGGTTGACGTTTCGGGTGTAAATGGAGGACGAGAGTCCGTAAACCACACCATTGTTGATTTCGATGGCCTCCTCCAAGGTGTCGAACGGGATTACGGAAACCACCGGCCCGAAGATCTCCACTTGCGAGATTCGCATCCTGGGATCGCAGTCGCCGAAGATGGTGGGCGCATGAAACCAGCCCAGGTCGTACTCGCCGCCCGTAAGGCGCTGCCCCCCGCAGAGTAGTTTCGCGCCCTCATTTTTGCCAATCTCGACGTATTCTTCCACGGTCTTCAGTTGGCCCTGATTGATGCAGGGGCCCATCTGGACGGTGAGGTCGAGCCCATTGCCCACCTTGAGCGCGCGCGCCCGTTCCGCGAACCGCGCGGTGAATTCCTTATAGACTTTCTTGTGGCAGGCCACACGGCTGGCAGCCGTGCAGCGCTGGCCGGTGGTGCCGAAGCCGCCCCAAAGAGCGCCCTCCACGGCCAAGTCGAGGTTGGCGTCGTCCATCACGATGATGCAGTTCTTGCCGCCCATTTCCAGGCAGCAATGCTTGAAGGTATGCGAGCAGGCTTCGGAGACCTTCCGGCCGATCTCCGTCGAGCCGGTGAAGGAAACCACCTTGACATCTTCATGGGTCATCAGACGGTCACCAACCTCGCCTCCGCCGCCTGTTACGTAGTTCACCACGCCGCGCGGGACCCCGGCTTCCTCCAGGGTTTTGGCCAGGTTGTACATCGAGAGCGGGGTGTCCGTGGCTGGCTTCATCACCAGCGTGTTGCCGCAAATCAGTGCCGGCATCACCTTCCAGGAAGGAATCGCCATGGGGAAGTTCCAGGGTGTGATGAGCGAGCAAACGCCAATGGGGGCGCGCACCGTCATGCAGAACTTGTTCGGCAGCTCGGAGGTGGTGGTTTGTCCGAACATCCGGCGGCCCTCTCCCGCCATGTAGAACGTCATGTCGATCGCTTCCTGGACGTCGCCGCGGGTCTCGACAAGAATCTTGCCCATCTCGCGGGTCATCTGCTGCG
>JALHUF010000384.1 GCA_022866195.1 Terriglobia bacterium | reverse complement strand
GTTTACGTTCGGTGATATCTACCCAAATTGAAAGGTAATACTTGGGAATCCCGTTATTCATTATCGTTGAAGAGTTAACCTCAACCCAGAACCGTTCCCCATTCTTCTTTTCCCAGTGTTGTTCATAGTGATGGGCTCCACCGCGCATATGGTCTTCTAGACGCTCACCTATCCTCTCAACATCTTCTTTCGGCCACCAAGGCCATGGCGGCTTCTTTCCAGCAAGTTCTGATGAGGAATAACCCGACAACTTTTCCAGTGCAGGATTCACATAACGAATAGAAGTATCCGGATTAGCAACAAATATGGGGTTAGGAGAACTGTCCAGCAAACTGGAACTAAAAATCTCACTATCTCTGAGAGCTATCTCCGCCCGCTTGCGCGCGGTAATGTCAGAGATACACCCGATCATCTTGATGGGTTTTCCACTCGCGTCTAAAACCGACTTACCCCTGGAGTTTTGCCAGCGGTATTCACCCGATTTATGCCGATGCTGATAGTCAACATCATATTTTGTGCCCTTCTCTAGATGATTGCTCAAAGCCTCAGTCACGCGATCGTAGTCATCAGGGTGAATTCTTGATGCCCACGACTGGTACGTATGAGGCAATTCCGGATCATCAAACGAGTATCCGACAATCTCACACCAGCGAGGGGAAAAGAACTCCTGATGGGTTTGAATATCCCATTCCCAAAGGCCATCTTTGGTCGCATTGATTGCTAGCCGAAATCTTTCCTCGCTTTTCCGCAGGGCCGCCTCCGCCCGTTTGCGTTCGGTGATGTCGCGGGCAATTCCAAGTTCTCCCACGACTTTGCCGTCCTTGACGTGTGGGGTGGAGGTGAATTCTCCGACTAGGTACTCGCCTGACTTGGAGAGAACGCGTAATTCATAGGGGGGTTGCGGCCCGCCCCGTGCGGCCTTCTGCGACGTCTCTAGGGCAACAGGCAAGTCGTCAGGATGTACAATCCCCGCAAGAGGCTTGCCCAGCCATTCAGCGCGTGACCAACCGGTAAGCGTCTCAAACGCTGGGTTCAATGACGTAAGCGATCCATCCTCTGCGGAAACGGTGTAGATAACGTCGGGCGCAGCTTCAACCAGGCTGCGATATCGTTCTTCGCTTTCGTGCAGCTCCTGCTCCACCCGCTTGCGCTCGGTGATGTCCTGATACAGGACATACGCGCCCACGAGCGTTCCACCCAGGACTAAGGGGACGCAGTGTAGTTCCACGTCCATCAGGGTTCCGTCTTTGCGGCGGCGGCGCGGGGTGGCCTGCAAGGCCTCTCCCGCGATCACCCGCCGGGTGTATTCCCTCGCCTGGGACAGCACTTCCGCTGGGACAACCAAGTCGTCCAGCTGGGCACCCAGGATCTCTTCCTGGCGATATTGGAACAGGCGCTCGAAGGCCGGGTTACACATCTGGATTCGGCCCTGGGGGTCGTGCGCCACAATGGCGAGAGGGCTGTTTTCGATCAGGGCGCTCAAGTAGGTCGTGCGCTCCCGCAGCGCCTCCTCGGCCCGCTTGCGCTCGGAGATGTCCGCAACCACGCCGAGCATCCTGACGGGGGTTCCTTGAGGGTCGCGATAGACCTGGCCCTTGGCAGCGATCCAGCACAGGGATCCGTCCGTTCGGTTGATTCGGCACTCGAAGGCCAGCAGACCGCTGATGTAGGCCTCCTCGAACGCGTGTTGAACACGTTCCCGGTCTCCAGGCACCACATGCCGAAAGAAGATCTCAGCGCTCCATGCGGGTTGAAGTGTGGCGTAGCCGAAAATCTGGTCGTGATGCAGGGAGCGGATCACCGCGTCGTGGACCAGGTCAAGGTCCCAGGTGCTCATTTGGCCCGACTGCAAGGCTAGATCAAGCCGCTGTTGGTTGTCCCGCAGGGCTTGCTCCGACTGCTTACGTTCCGTGATGTCGCGGGCGATGCCTTGTATGGCGACGGGGAACCCCTCGTCGCAAATAAACCGGATGCTGACCTCCAGCGGTACCCGGTGGCCATCTTTGCTCACCATTTCCAGTTCGTGGATGGTAGGTCCTTCCTGAGCGCCGTCACGCTGAATAATCTGCTGAGCCAGGGCGGAGTATTCCGGCGCCACCATCTGGGTGAGGTTCTTCCCGACGGCTTCCGGAAGTGAGTAGCCGGTGATCCGCTGTCCGGCTTTGTTCAACGAGGTAAGGTGACCCCTTAGCCCGCAGGTAAACACAACATCGTTGGCGTTCTCAAATAGTTCGTGGTAACGCTCCTTCAAGGCGGCTTCGCGGCGGAGCTGTTCGCGGATGGTCGCCGTCTGCTCGTCCACGTGTCGTCGCAGCAGCACCACCCAAGCCAGCGCCGCCAGGATGAGCCCCGCCATGACGCCCACCGCCCCCAGGGTGT
>JALHUF010000383.1 GCA_022866195.1 Terriglobia bacterium | reverse complement strand
TTGGAGGAGCTTCAAGGTTCCGTGGACCTTCTCCCCGCTGATGGAATCGTAGACGAAGACGAGGGCCAGCAGAGAGAACGCCGTGCCCACCAGGAACGCCCAGTCGAGAGCCTGGAAGGAGTCAATGAGAGCGTTCTGGCTGAACGCGCGTTCGGTGGCCGGCATATCGCCCCAGATGTTGATGGTGAAGCGATAGTTGTTGGGCAAGCGATATTGCCCGCCGGAGGCCAGGAACGCCGTCTTTAAGGGCGCTTTCAGGTTATCGAATACCTGCCGAGGAAGGTCGTCCAACGTCTTCCGCTGCGCGAGCTGCTCCTCCCAGGCTTGCACCACCTGCCGGTACTCCAGTACTTCGTTTTGGTAGCGCAGGGAAAAGACCAGCCCATTCAAGCCGAAGAGCAGCAAGACAAGCAGAAGTCCGGCGAAGAACTTAAAGCTCGTTAGTTCGTCGAGCAATTCGCGCGCGAAAATCTGGCCCATGAAGCTTGTCCTTAGTCCGTAGTCCGTTGTGTGTGGTCAGAACGACGGGCAACTGGCTACTGACAACTGACTACTGACAACTGACTACTGACAACTGACTACTGACAACTGTCCCTCTCACCTCACGTCGTAATGCACAAAGCGCACAAACGCCACCAGGAAGAGCACAAGGTTCAACACGAGCAAGTAGCTGATCTCCGGTGCGGCCTTCACCACCGCGGCTCCTGTGGGCAAGCGCCCATAGTTGAAGGCCGGCAGGTCGCCCAGGGGCAGGCGGAGGAGGGCGTCGCTCATGTGCCCCTTCTCGAACTGTTCGAATTTGCTGAAGAAAGCGGGCTCGTGTGCCATCCGATTGGCCACGTCGTCCGGCTTGGCGCCGCTGGCCTCGAACTCCTCGGCGGTCTTCCCAAGCATTATCACCGTCCAGGACCAGTCCTGGTCGGGGGGATCGGGCGTAAACCAGCGCCTGGAGTTGAAGGCATCCTTCCGCTGGAGGTAAGAGAGGAAGGTTCGCCGGTACTGGGTGGCCAAGTCGATGAAGTGCGTGTAATCAGCCTCTGAAGTTCCGCTGGCATAAGCGAGCGTGTTCTTGAAGACCGCGGTCGGCGAAAAGAAGGAGAGCCCGCGCGCCAGGGCGGCTTGCCGGTACCGGTAGCGGATGTACTCGCGCCAGAGGTCGGCGCGCCGTGCCGCAAAGCGCAAGGAAAGCGGAATGGTCTGTCCGAAGAACTGGCGAAGCTGCTCGTAGAACGTGCGATCCCCAAAGTTGCATTCAAACTCTGTGAGACTGCCCCAGTTGTTGCTGATGGCGTAGTGGAAGGAGAATCCGTCGCGCGGGTCCTTCACGGCTCTCACGGCTGCCTCTTGTTCCCGGTCCGTCTGCCGGAGGCCGGCTCTGGCCGTCTCGTAGACGCCGGCCCGCTTTCCCACGAAGTCAGGGAGCATGGTGGCTAAGTTGGGAACAATAGTGACAAAGAAGAACCACACGAAGGTCGCAAACACCAAGGCGATGGAGGAGCGCTGGACGAAGCTCGAAATCACCAGCCCTACCAGAAGCATGAGGGAGAGAAACAGAGCATAGAAGATAAGAATGAGTCCGATCCGGAACACCTCCTGCGCCCCGAACTGGACATGGGCCGTGAAGCCCATCACCAGCAGGGAGGCGATGCACGCCAGGGCGGTCGGAAGCATCAGGGTGACCCAAGCCCCCCAGAACTTCCCCAATAGGACTTGCCAGCGGGCCAGGGAATAGGTCGCCATGAGCTTGAGCGTCCCCGCTTCGCGTTCTCCGCACACGGCGTCGAAGGTGAAAAGCAGCGCCAGCAGACCCAGGATGACCGCCACGATGACGGTCAGGTCCACTTCGGAGAAGACGGCAAGATACTCGTTGCCCCGATTCTCACCGTGGGCCTCCGTGTTTTCCACGTCTACCTCGGCCTCAAAATCCGTGCCCACACGGCCCTCCAGCCCGTGGTTCAAGATGCTCAGCGGTTCCGGAGGCCGAACGAGCGTAGGGTTCAGGAACGAATAGACCTTGACCCGGCTCAGCCCTTCGCGGTTTAGCTTTACTTTTGTTTGATAGCTGTCCAGGCGGGCGTTGTAGTCAAGACTGCCGATATAGGCCGCCAAAACCGCGAGGATTACGGCAATCACTGTGCCCACCGTGAACCGTAGTGTTAGAACCAGGTCGTGGACCTCTTTGAGGACCAGGGTAGCTAGCAGTGAGGTGGTCGATAGAGAGTGCCTTAGGTCCGCGGTGGCACGCTGGCTTGGGCCATCCCCTCCTTGTGTTGATAGTTTTTCGCTCAGCGTTTCCGGCATAGCGGCTCGCAGAGGGAATCAGTCCTCTCTGCTGGCGAGACCGGAGGCGGCCTGCGCAATTCCCCTCTAAAGCCTGATACGGAGCCAGGTGGGCGCAAGTTCCCTTGGTTCAGCGAAAGCGACGGCCTTGAGGAGCCAGGGCACGAAGTGAACCTTGCACTACGGCTAGCGCGATTGGCCCCGAGAAGCACCGCGGGTAGCCTCGCCAGAGTGGTTAGCCCCACGCCTGACAGCGAAGCCATCAGCGACTATCTTCCGAGCGCGGCTCTCGCGGCCCGGACAGCTTCCACATATTTGCGCGCGTTCGCGGTGATGACCTCCAGCCTGCCTTCCCGAAGCGCTTTAGCGTCCACAAGCTCTCCGCCTACCGCCACGGCGGCGGCCCCGGCCTTAATGAATTCGGGCGTCGTCTCGAGGTTGACGCCACCCGTGGGAACGAAGTCGATATGCGGGAAGGGACCCTTCAGGGCTTTGATGTACTTCGGTCCTCCCACCGGCCCGCAGGGAAAGATCTTCACCAGGTCGGCTCCGGCTTGCCACGCCGCCACCACTTCCGTAGGCGTCAGCGCGCCCGCGATGCACGGCTTGCTGTAGCGGCGCGCCACCTCAATCACCCGCACATCCAGCGCTGGCGTGACAATGAACTCCGCCCCCGCCAATTGCGCGGCCCGGCAGCTTTCCGGGTCGAGAATCGTTCCCGCTCCCAGCAACACTTTATCGCCATAACGTTCCGCGACTCTCTCCATCACCCGGAGAGCATTCGGGACGGTCATGGTAATCTCGGCGATGGCGACGCCTCCGGCGACGATGGCCTCCACCGCTTGAAAGGCCTCTTCAGCCGAGGGCGCCCGGACGATGGGAACCACACCAACCTCGCGGATGAGCGCCAGGGCTTTCTCTTTTGACCAGGACATGAGCCACTCCTTCTGGGGCTAGGGACTTGGGGCTTGGGACTGGAGAAGAACCCGACAAGTGCTCCCCAGCCCCTAGCACCCAGCACCTAGCCCCGAGTTAACGTGCCACGCGCAGACTCGCCCCCTTCAACAAACTCTCTACTTCCGCCAGCGTCGCCCAGTTGAAGTCGCCAGGGTTGGTATGCTTCAGGGCGCTGAAGGCGTTGCCGTAACGCACGGCGGCCTCATAAGACTTCTTCACCAGCAAGCCGTAAATAAAGCCGGCACTAAAAGAGTCGCCCCCGCCCAGGCGATCCACGATCTCCAATTCGTATTTCACATCGTCGTAGAACTTGCCGTCGGCGTAGGCGATGGCCGTCCAGGTATTCCGCCACACCAGGGGATTTTCGCGCAGCGTGATGGCGACCGCTTGGAATTTGAACTTCTCCTGAAGTCGTCTGGCCACCTCTTGGTAAGACTGCGCCGAGACGCTGGTGAAACCTTTCCCGTTCGTTTTCCCCTCGGCCTTGATCTTGAACACCACGCTCGTGTCTTCCTCCGTGGTGATGAGCACATCCACGCATTCCATTAGCGGCTCTTGGACGGCCTGGGCCTTCTCCGGCGACCAGAGCTTGCTGCGGTAATTAAGGTCATAACTCACCCTGAGCCCCGCTTGCTTCGCTGCCGCGAGGGCTTCTCGCGTCACCTCGGCAGCCGAATCGCTCAGTGCCGGCGTGATGCCGCTGGTGTGGAACCACTGCGCGCCCTCAAAGACCTTCTGCCAATCCACTTCGCGCGGCTGGATGGCGCTTATGGCGGAATGCGCGCGGTCGTAAAGCACGGAACTCGCACGCGGCGCGGCGCCGAATTCCACAAAATACAGACCCATCCTGCCATCGCCGGCCCAAAGCACGTGCGAAGTATCCACGCCCGCCTGGCGCACGCGATTCTCCAGCAGCCGACCCAGCGCGTTCTTGGGCAGGCGCGAAACCCAGGCGCTCTTTAGCCCCAGCCGGCTCACGCCGACCGCGACGTTCAATTCACCGCCGCCGATTTGCACGTCGAGAGACGTGGTCTGCTCCAGGCGCTGGAAATTCGGCGGCGCCAGACGAATCATCGCCTCCCCAAACGTTACGACATCCACCATGGGAAACCTCCGCGCAGGGGTCCGCTCCGGGTGCAATCGCTCAATATAGGGCTTCCCACGGAAAAATCCAGTCCAATTCACACGACAAAGGCGGAAAGTCGATACAAGAATCGTTCCTGCTGCGGCGATGAGGGCTTTCCTCCGGCCAACGGCTTCGCGGCATTGACGGAGTGCGCGATGCTAAGCGATGGCGAGTGAGGCGGATGAATCGCTTCCCACCTGGACGCCAATCTCACTGGAAGGTTTTAGGGAGCGGCTGGCTGATCGGGTAAGGGGGGTGGCACATTCCAGACAAAGAAACATCACTGAGGCGAGGATGCCGAGGCCGGCGAAACTGGCCAGAAGCCAGACCAGCAGGGTGAGGCAGGTTTGACAGAAATCGAGCACGAATTGTCCGTCCATCGATGCCGTGTTCATGGCCTTCGGCCTCTAACGCAAGCTTCGAGTCTTCTCGGACTTGGGCGCGTGATGTCGGAGCAAGGT
The DNA here is from genome assembly GCA_022866195.1 of Terriglobia bacterium. GTDB lineage: Bacteria > Acidobacteriota > Terriglobia > UBA7540 > UBA7540 > JALHUF01. The sequence goes on along the minus strand of JALHUF010000383.1, from coordinate 567 downwards.
CTGGGGAGGGGAGCGGTCACAATCATTCCTGTCCCCTCCCCAACACCGTCCTTACTTGGAGCCCTCCGCCGGCGGCAGGAAGTTCTCCATGACCCAGACTTCAGACCGCGTGGGTTCGTCGGCCGTAAAGGCGATCCGCCGCCCGTCAGGATGAACACGCATGTCCCGAAGGGAACCCATTGCCAGGCCCACCTTTTGGGGTGTTCCACCCTCCGCTGGGATGCGCCAGAGCTCATACTTCTGAACCTGAGGACTCGTGGCGCCCTTGGCAAAAAGTACCTGCAATCCGTCACGGGTCCACGTTGGCCCACCGATGTTTTCCGCTTTTTCTACTCTGACGAGTTCGCGCGGTACTCCCCCAGCGGAGGAGATCACTTTCAAACCCACCGCGCCCGTCGCCTGGTCAAAAAAATGAAAGACCACCCATTGGCCGTCTGGCGATACGTCGAAGCCGCTTACACCACCGGCAGACGTGCTAGAGATTTGCCTCTCTTGACCGGTTTCGAGTTCGCGGACCACGATGCTGGACTTCTTGGTGCTGGACCCTCCGCGCCCGTAGAAGACCGC
>JALHUF010000382.1 GCA_022866195.1 Terriglobia bacterium | reverse complement strand
GCACCGGATCCCGAGCCACCTCGGCCGAAAAGGGGGCTGCTCTGACCGGAGCCTAGCCATACACGCGCCAACATTACAAACGGAGTAAACACAGCGCGCCTCGGTGGCAATTTTGCCACGCCGCTGGCTTTGAGTTGTGCTAGAATTGCCACTGCCAAGGTAGCACGTTCGAAACAGCTTTCGGTCGGACAGTTTACAGTTCGTCGTCCCGGAGGGACGCCACGGGGTCGGCCCAAGAGGCTTGTGTGCTTTGGTCGGTGTGCTTCAGGCCGGCATGGAAGGAGCCAAACATGCGTAGTAGCCAACGAGGGTTCTCGCTCATCGAGCTGCTGATCGTTGTGGCCATCATCTTGATTATCGCGGCAATCGCGATTCCGAACCTAATGCGAAGCCGCATTGCGGCCAACCAAGCCTCGGCCATTGCCAGCTGCCGCGTTCTCAACACCGCCGAGGTAACCTATGCCTCGAGTTACAACATCGGCTATTCGAGCACGCTACTCCAGTTGGGGCCACCGGCGAGCGGCCCGGTAAGTGAATCGGCGGCAGGACTGCTTGACAGCGTGCTGGCCTCGGGCGCCAAGAGCGGTTATTCTTTCGCTTATGTGCCGTCCATCCTCGACAGCCGAGGCTTCTACAATGGGTACAATATAAGTGCAGCCCCTACCCAGGTGGGCGTCTCGGGCACATCCTATTATTTCACGGACCAGACTTACGTCATCCGCGGCAACCCAACCGGCACCGCCTCGGCGGCCGACTCCCCGATTGCCAACTGACCCGGTCAGCGTGGCGCGAGTCTGACCACCCAGATTTCACCTCCCGCCAGCGTCTTCTGGAGGGCAGCTTCCCCTGCCTTTACCTGCAAAGGAACGTCCCTATCATTTTCCAGATTTCGCGCCTCCGCAGTCAGCCAAGGCAGGCGGATGGAGATGATAGCCTGAGCCGGAGTCCGCGCGTGGTTGAAAGTGAAGAGGATTTGTGCGCGGTCGCTGGTCAGGCGGCGCACCTCCACCTCGGAGGTTCCGGGGCCGGAAACTTCGACCTCGGGCGAAACCCCGGCGGCGCGGGCCAGCGCCAGCAATAGCCGCTTCGTTGAACCTTCATGCTGACGCTGATACGCGAGCGCCGGAAACGAACCCACCAGAATCGCTTTTCCCCTTCCGCATGTCTTCTCCACGACCGCAGGCTCGCCATTAGCAAATTTCGCGAGTACGCGTGTGTTCGCCAGGGGTTCGAGGTCTTCCTCAAACGCTTCTGCGGCAATCGCCTCACCGGGCCTCAGGCCGGGAAGATTGGCTGTAGGCGCGACAAAGATTCTCGCCTTCTCGACCGGACGGATGGACTTCTCCTTGGCCCCGAAGACCTCATCCAGCCCAAAGCCGGGAACCCGGTCACTGGAGAAGCCGCGCTCGTCGTTCCACGCCAGACGAGCTTCGGCCACTGCCGTGCCGCCATTTTGAACATAGCGCGCTACGCCCTCCGCAACGTCTTTCGACAGCATCACCGGAAAGGGGAGAAAGAGGATTTTGTACTCGCCCAGCTTGTTCTGGGTGACATCCTGCGGGTGGACGAAATCAACGGGGATTTGCTCCTCGAAGAAGGCGCGGTGCAGACCCATCAGGGAATCGCGTTCCGCGTTGCCGAGCTGGGAAAGCGACGGCTGCGCCCCTCCCACCATGTAGGAAAGGCGGTTGTAGAGGATCGCCACCTGGGCTGGCGCGGGCGTGGCCTGACGGAGGTCAGAGGCGTTCCGGCTGATGATTTGCGCCACCCGGCCGGCAGCGCGGGCGCGGTCCGTCAACGTGCCGTCCAGGTTGATGAGCCCGTAGCCGTTGGACTCGTAGCCGGAACTCATCGGGTACCAGGCATAAACGGCAATCTGCCGCGCGCCGTGCGAAAGTACTTTCCACAGCCAGAATTCCAGGTCGTGCGGGACCACCGCCTCCGCGATGCGCATGCCGGTGACCCCCTGCCCCGCCTGAAGCTCTCCGATCCAGAAGCCCTTGCCGTAGCTGCGTCCGGAAGAGCGCGTGAAGTCGAGGCCCGCGGCAATCATGGGGTAAGGCCAGGGGCGCGTCGAGGCCGAGTGCTTGGGGTAGAGCGAGGTGCCGAAGAAGTCGGCAGTCCCGGCCATCTTCCAATCGTCCGGATCGCCGTAGCCGTCGGTGGGATAGGTGAACAGGCCCGGTACCGCGGCGTGGCTGGTGATAGGATGCGTGGAGTCGGCGCTGCGGATTGAATCCACGCGCGTCTTGAGGTCGCCCGCCAGCTTGTCGTCGATGAAAGCCCGCCAGTCAAGGTAGTCCGTGTAGGAAAGGATGGTCGAACCGCGCGGCGGCTCGACCTGTTCCCAACGCTCGAAGCTGCGATACCAGGCGGCATTCACCGCCTCCAGCGTCCCGTATTTGGCTTTTAGCCACTCCCGGAAGCGCGCCTGGCTCGCCGGGCAGAAGCAGAACTCAGGATTGGAGAGATAAGGAAACTCGGCCCAGTTGATGACGTGCGGTTCGCTCCACACGTCCCAGCCGTAGAGCGCCGGCGAGCGATTGGCGCGCTCGGAGAGCGCGTGCAGGAACTTCACGACTTCCGCCCGCACCCCCGGGTGGTCAATGCAAAACCCCGGCGACGCTTGCGACTTGATCACCGCGCCCGAGCGGTCCACGAACTGGGCCTCAGGGTAACGCTCGCCCACCCAGTCCGACGCGGAATCCAGATAGAGTTGCACTACGACGCGCAGGCCGCGCGCTTCCGCCAGCCGCAGCAAGAGCTCGAGGTTCTCGAAGCGGAAGTCATCCGGCTTGGGCTCCGCCGTTGCCCAGTCCACCCAGCACTTGACGGTATTGAAACCCACCGCTTTGATCTGGTCGAGGTCTTTGCCCCAGCGCTCGGCACTGGTTGCGTCAACCTTCTCCAGCATCGGCGCCCGCGCTTTGCCTCCACCGTACCAGACCGCGATGGGAAAGAAATCCGGCGATTCCGCCGGTGCGGGGTTCGTGTACGAGGATCCTGTTGTCAGCACCAAATAGAAGAAGATGATGACGGAAGTGAAGCCGAAGAAAGAAGAACGCGCTCTACGCATGAGACCGTCCTCCTGACTCTGATTTGCGTTGAGTTTCGAGGCCAAAGGAATCGAAGGCACAGACGAAAGAATACACGTGGTAGGCTTAGGAAAACAAACCTCGCCCGCTCAACCCACGGATGAGGGACAACCGGCTCGAGACGCTCGCCGCGATCTTCAGTCCGGCAACGCCCGCGCGAGCTCTTCCAGTTCCGGCTCGCCGGGACCCAGCGGCAGCTTGACCTTGCCGCGCTGGGAGGCGGAGCGGCAGAGGGCCATCATGATTTCAAAGCCCTTGTAGGCACGTTCGCCGTTGCAGGGGTGAACCTTTTCGGGATCATCCAGCCAATCGGCCATCTCCTGGATGTACGGTGGCATGTCGTGCGCGTAATCCATGTTGCCGGGGCCTGAGATGACGCCTTTCGAATCGCGCGTGATAGCGCGCCACCCGCCCCCGGTGAGCACCTCGGCGAAGCCTTCCGTCCCCTGGGCACCGATCCGGCACTTGCGCCACCAGGCCTCGACCTCCGGGACATCGGGGGCGCCGTCGCCACTCTCCACGATACCGCGCACGCCGTTCGAGTACTGGATGAAACCGGCCACATAATCGGGCGAGGGGTGATTGTCCGCGAATTTCCCTTTTCCTGAAGCCTGGCCCACCACCCATTCCGCTTCGGCGTAGTCGTTAAACCAGCGCATGTATTCGATCAAGTGGGTGAGCATGTGCAGCATCCAACCCGTCGCCGTGCCGTAAACCGTGTGCACCCGCCCAATCGCCCCGCTGGCAACAATCTCCTTGACCTTCTTGTAGTGCTCGCCGTAGCGGTGCTGGTGGCTTACCACCGTCTTCACGTTGGCCGCGCGCACCAGTTTCATAATCTCGAGCGCCTCGTTGGTGGAGGTAGCTATAGGTTTCTCATAGGCGATGAGCTTGACGCCCGATTCCACCCCCAGGCGGATCATTTCCAGCCGCAGATTGGGCAGAGTGCAAAAGCAGAAGATGTCCGGCCGAGTCTTCTTGAGCAAAGAAGCGGCGTCGAGGCTGGTTTCGGGATTGCCGAATTGCTTGGCGGCGGCATCCACACGGGCCTGGTCAATGTCGCAGACCCCTACGAGCTGAAAGCGCGGATTCTTAAAGAACTCGGCGGCATGGTGCATGCCGCGCTTGCCGCAGCCGGCTACCACCACCGTGTACCTCTTGTTGGGGCTCATGGGTGATAACTCCCTATCGCAGGATGCTTGCCGGGGAACCCGGCAGGGCCTTTTCTTGCGCCCTGCCGGGTCTCATGCAGAAAGCAGCCGCAGACCTTCAGAACAGGCCCGCGCCACACCTACCTGCCGCGCGTCTTCTCCCAAGCCCGGATGGCCTCAACCGTGAGCTTGGCCTCTTCCGACGTCAGTTCCGGATACATGGGCAGCGACAACACGCGCGCTGCCGAGTTCTCGGTGTGCTTGAGCGAGCCGGAGATGCGGGCGGCGCAGCCCCACGGATACCCCTCTTGCTGGTGAATGGCGATGGGGTAATGGGTCAGCGCGGTAATGCCCTGGGACTGGAGATAGGCTTGCAGCCCGTCCCGATCATCGGTCTCGACGACGTAGAGGTGATAAATGTGCCGGTACCCGGGGAGGGCGTAGGGAAGGGTCAACGAAGTGCCCGCCAGGCCCGCATCGAATTCCTTGGCCCGCGCCCGGCGCAGGTCATTGCACTTGTCCAGATGCTTCAGTTTGACGCTCAGCACGGCCGCATGGAGTTCGTCCAGCCGGCTGTTGTAGCCGACGCTGTGGCAAGAGCGCTTCGACGAGCCGTGGTTGCGCAGCTTGCGGACCTGGGTGGCGATAGCCTCGTTGTTCGTAACTATGGCGCCGCCATCCCCAAAGCAGCCCAGGTTCTTCTGGATGATAAAGCTCGTCGCGACCACGTCACTCAGCTCGCCGATGACGAAGTCATCTCCCCGCGCGCCGAGCGCCTGGGCGCAGTCCTCGATAACATACAGGTTGTGGGCCTTGGCGATTTTCGCCACCTCCCGCATTTTCGCCGGCTGCCCATAAAGGTGGACGGGAATGATGGCCTTGGTGCGCGGGCTGACCGCGGCCTCGATCAGATCCTCGTCAATATTGCAGGTCTTGGGATCGATATCGACGAAAACCGGCGTGGCCCCCGCCAGCCAGATCGCCTCGGCCGTGGCGAAAAAGGTGTTGGAGGTGGTAATCACCTCATCGCCCGGGCCAATCGCCATCGCCAGGAGAGGCAGCAGGAGCGCGTCCGTCCCCGAGTTGAGGCCCACGGCTTCTTTCATGTGCATGTAAGCCGCGAGTTCTTGCTCGAATTGTTTCACTTTAGGACCAAGCACATAAGTGCCACTCTCCAGAACCTCGTGAATCGCCGCATCAATCTCCTTCTGCAGGTTGTGGTACTGTCGCACGTGGCCATAAAAGCCAACTTTCACTTGCGCCATATCAAGCCTCCAAGAACTGGGGTAACTTAGCCGCTCAGATTAATCGCAAATCCCCTGCCCCGCAAGAATTTTGTTAGCTCTGGTGAGTTGCCCGTAGTGCAGGGTTAACGGTTTGTGGCGTTGAGTGCGCCGGCCGGGCCAGTGCTGCCGATTGAATCCGAACCGCCCAGGGCGTAATCCGGCCACGTCGCCGCGGCGAAGGGGCCAAGTGCTGTGCCAGCGCACGCTTCCAGGGCGGCGGGCGACGCGCGCCGCGGGTGGGGCGAGAAGATGCACAGATTGGAGTTCCCCGTTGAACTGTATGTCCGGCAGTGCTAGGATGCGACCGGAGATAGTGCCGACGGTTGGCTGTCCACGGTTTAGAGGGAGGAGTTTGCGCAGAGGTGGCTACCCTCACAAAGCTCGGCAAATACGTAATTAAGTCTGAGCTGGGCCGAGGAGCCATGGGTGTGGTCTTTCGGGCGGAAGACCCCCGCCTAGGTCGGGCGGTGGCATTGAAGACCATGTCCCCCACGGTGGCGGGCGACCCGGAACTTCTGCAGCGCTTCTACCGCGAGGCGCAGTCGGCCGGTCAGCTCAGCCACCCCAACATCGTCACCATCTACGAGATTGATGAAGCCGACGGGATTCCCTTCATTGCCATGGAGTTTCTGGAGGGGGAATCGCTGGAGCAGATGATCACCGCGCGCAGGGAGGTGGCGGTCGTCAAGAAGGTGGATATCATGGTGCAGACCTGCAGGGGGCTGCACTATGCTCACCAGCACGGCATTGTCCACCGCGACGTGAAGCCGGCCAATATCGTGGTGCTGAATGACGGCATGGTGAAGATTGTGGATTTCGGCATTGCGCGCATTGCCGGCGGCTCCATGACGCGCACCGGCATTGTGCTCGGCACGCCGATGTACATGTCTCCGGAGCAGGTCCTCGGCCATACGGTGGATGCGCGCTCCGACATCTTCGGCGTGGGCGTCATTCTCTACGAGCTGCTGGCCTATCAGAATCCGTTTGCCGCCGACGACATGCCCACCATCCTGTACAAGATCGTGGAGCAGCCGCCCGCACCCATTACCTCCCTGGTGCCTAATTGCCCGCCGCAGTTAGAAAACATCATCACGCGCGCCTTGGCGAAAAACCTCGAGGAACGTTACCAGAGCGCGGAAGACCTGGCCTTTGACTTGGCGCAAGCCGGGGACTATCTGAAGCGCCACATGGTGGAAATCTACATCGAGCAAGGGCAGCGCTCGTTTGAAGAAGGCAACTTCACCCTCGCCAAAGAGTCGCTCCAGAAGGTCCTGGAGATCGACAGCAACCACAACGTGGCCAAGGGCCTGCTCGGAAAGGTGCAGGAGCAGATTCACGCCCGTCAGCGCACGCAGAAGATCGAGCAGGCGCTGCGTCACGCCAAGGAGACCTTGCAGGCTGAACAATACGACGAGGCCATTGGCGCCGTGGATGAAATCCTTCGTCTTCATCCCGATCACCAGGAGGCGCAGCAGTACAAGCAACTGGCGCTCGAACGCCGCGACCGCAGCCGGAAGATCCTTCGCCACATGGAGCGGGCGGAAAAACTAGTGGCGGATGCCGACCTGAAAGGCGCCAAGGCCCAATTGGAGGCGGTGCTGGCGCTCGACCCCCAGCACGCCCTGGCGCAGAAGATGCTGGAGTCGGTGGGGCAGGAGCTCGTCGAGGAAGACCGCGTGCGTCAAGTGCGGCAATTCGTTGAAGCCGCGCGGGCCCGCTTGGCGGAAAAGAGCTTCGCCAAGGCACTGGAACTGCTGGAGAAGGCCGCCCAACTCGACCCTATTAATATCGAGGTCGAGTCTCTGAGCCGCCTGGTGCGCAGCAACCAGGATAAGGAAGAGCGGCGACGCTTTCTGGAGCAGCGCCTGGCTAGCGTCCAGGAAGTCCTCAACCGCGACGAATTCGCGCAGGCCCTGGAGTTGGCCAACCAGGCCCTGGATGAATTCCCTGACAACGCCGACGTGCTAAAGCTTCACGCTCAGGCCTCCCGCCTCGTGGACGCTCAAAAGAAGCGCCGGTATGTGGAGGAGCAGATCCAGGCCGCCCGTGGGCTGCTTCAGGAGAATAAGTTCTCCTCTGCCGTCGCTCTGCTGGAACGTGCCCTGCAAACCGTCCCCAACGATGCGCGCCTGATGTCCTGCCTGAAGACGGTCCGGGAAGCCCAGGAGACCGCACGTCTGGAAGGCCTGCGGCAGGAGGCTATTCACCAGGCTAACGAGCAGATTCGCAATAAGGACTTCGCCGGGGCCATCAGCACCTTGGAACGGGCCCTGGGCCGTGCCGGGCAATCTCCCGAGCTGATGGAGATCCTGCAGTTTGCCCACGAGCAGCAGGCTGAACACCAGCGGCAGGAGCGCATTCTCCATGTTCTCAATCGGGCGCAGGCCTGCCTGGGCGAAGAGAACTTCGAAGAAGCGGTGGATCTACTGAAGCGAAGCCAAAGCGAACTGCAGGCCGCAGAGATCGTCACTCTCCTGGAAGTGGCGCGCGAACAATGGGAGAAGTTTGAGGAGCAGCGCGAGCGGACCCTGCAGAACGCCGTCCAGTTGCTCGAGGCGGGCGAGGCGAGTAAGGCTGTGGCCCTGCTGGATGCTTGCCCCAAAGCCTACTTCAAGAATGTGGAGTTCCAGCGCGTTTATGCCCGGTCCCGGGAAGGTCTGGGTCGTCTCACGCTGGTCCGCAGCACGGTTGAGCAGGTCGAGAAGAGCATCGCGCGCGAGG
>JALHUF010000381.1 GCA_022866195.1 Terriglobia bacterium | reverse complement strand
TCTCGGTCCCTAATAGCCGTGATGATCCTTTGCAACTGGTTGACCGTTCCGTTGGCCCCTTCGTACTTCGTCATTCTGCGAAAATACGTGCCCCAGCCGGGTTTTATCCGATGAAGCCTTTCGAAGAGCCCTCTAGGCCTGTTGTAGGCCGCGAACAAATCCGTCGCGGTTCCTGTGTGTCGGTAGAGCCCATGAGGAAATATCGTGTAGGCCACTTGCTTGGGTCTGAGGATTCTCTGTGCTCGGGCGTAAATCTCCATCTTCTCGTGAAACGTGTGGTCCAACACGGTTGGGTTCTTGATCTGGGCGATGAGGTTGCGGACCTCCCAACCGGAGGCAATCAACTGCTTTACGACTTCCAACCACGCATTCTGGAAATCATCGCACACCACGCGCACGGGCTCGTTTATCATGGACGAGAGCCCTTCCTCATTCCCTCTCGGTTACGCTCCAGCAATACTAATACGCCCTGTGACGCCGGGGCAACGGGACTCGTCTCCGGCGAGACAGTACGGTCGGCGCATATATCGCGCTCTCTGCGATGTGTGCGAGCGGGTGTTTTGCGCTCGCGGCCGGTCGGACAATCGGGACATGTGGCCCAGGCGGATTAACGCCACGTTACCACTCCCATATACAACTACTTGGAGGGCAAGGCAAGGGGCAAAAAGGCAGGGAGTAGGGAGTAGCGAATAGGGAGTAGGGGGAATTGTGAATTGTGAATGGGAAAAGACACGTTTCGGGTTTCAGGTGTCAGGGGGAAAAACGGGGAGTAGCAGGTAGCGCAACTCCCGTCCGTCAGTTGACGGATTGCGGCTTTTCCAAATCTGTTCCCACGGCCTTCGAGCCATGGACGGGACCGACGCAAACACCCTGAAAAGCCGCAGGTCTAACGGGCGAGACCTGCGTTACCCGGGCTTCCGGCCGCTTGCCAGGTCGCCGACATCAAGAAGCGCTGCGCCAGCCGCAAGCGCGAGCATGAGCGCGCTAGTCATGCTACAATTCTTGCGAGCGAAAGGAGGGTCGGTCATGTCAAAGAAAGGCGTAGACCTTCTTGAAAAAGCGTTATCACTTCCGCCTGCAGAGCGGGCAGAGTTGGCAGACCGCCTCCTGACAAGTCTTGATGTTTCGCCCGACCGTAGGATCGATGAATTGTGGGCCCAGGAAGCGGAAGCTCGTCTTGAGGCGTTTGAGCGAGGTGAGATAAAAGCCGTTTCCGCAAGAGAGGCCTTCGACGCGGCCCGCGACGTGAAACGCTGATGGTGGTCAGGTTTCTTGCGCCCGCCCAAGCCGAGTTGGCGGAGGCCGTTGCCTATTACGATTCCCAAGAATCAGGGCTCGGCTCCCAGTTCGCCGAAGAAGTAAAACGCACCATCGAAAGAATCCTACAATATCCCGAAGCCTGGGCGTTGCTCTCCCCGAGGACCCGCCGCTGCCGAACGAACAAGTTTCCCTATGGCATCATTTATCAGATTAGAGGTGATGCTGTGCTCATCGTTGCGGTCATGCACCTCCACCGCGAACCCACGACGTGGAAAAGCCGGCTCCGCGGAGGCGAAGAATAACACTCGCCGGCCACCGTACCGTATCCGACCTACTGGCTCCTGCCTCCTGTCCTCTGCCTTTCCCTCCCCCAGCACCTAGCACCTGACACCTGCTCTTACTGCTTCCCGCCGCTTCCGCGCTTGCAGACTCGTCGCGGCGAGTCTTCCCGACAGATCGGGGAGAGGCTGCGACCCGCGCGGGACCCAAAGACGACGCGATTGCGGCTTGTAGCCTTGCCCAGAGCAGTTTATACTAAAGCCATGAGTGTTGAAGAGATCGAGGCCGCCATTTCCGAACTCTCGCCCGATGAGTTGGCACAGCTTGCTGATTGGTTCAGGGAGTTACAGGCCAAGGTGTGGGACCAGCAGTTGGAAGCTGACGTCAAGGCCGGGAAGCTCGACCGATTGGCCCGTCAGGCTAAGGAGGATTTCGCCGGCGGGAAGTGCACGCCCCTTTGAAGCACTTTGCCTCGCCTCAATTCTGGCATCACTACTGGCGGCTTCCTCAGGTGGCCCGTGATGTGGCGGACAAGAATTTTCAACTCCTGAAGGCTGACCCGACACATCCTTCCCTGCACCTCAAGCGAGTGGGCGATTTTTGGTCAGTGCGCGTGGGACTTGCTTACCGCGCGCTGGGCACTAGCTGCGAGGGCGGCCTCATTTGGTTTTGGATTGGCTCTCACGCCAACTATGACAGACTGCTGAAGGGCGAATAACCGAATCCGACCACGCCCTCTTGGCGCAGGGGCCTTTGCGGCAGCCTAAGTCCGGCACGTGGCCAACCCCGCAGGGGTTGAAGATGAATAGCCAGGGGCAACGCCCCTGGATATGGAGGGGCGTTTTTAATCCGCCCCAACCCTGAAGGGGTTGAATCCGTCAGCTGACGGATTCGGCCCCTTCAGGGCCGCATTCATTCTCATCCTCGACCCCGTGGGTTTCGCCCACGGCTATTCATGTTATTCCCCTGCGGGGAATCGCTGCCCTTCAGCTCCCGTGGGTTTCACCCACGGCTATTCATGTTATTCCCCTGCGGGGAATCGCTGCCCTTCAGC
>JALHUF010000380.1 GCA_022866195.1 Terriglobia bacterium | reverse complement strand
GTCAGGCTGTCTCGGATCTCGCCTATTGTCAGGGCCGTCAATTCCATAAAGGCCGAAAACCGAAAATCGAAACTCGAAAATAGAAACTGGTTGCCCTACGAATATCGGGTTCCGCTTTTCGCGTTTCCTGGTGTGGCTATTCCCGCTCGATGACGCGCGGCACCTTGAAGCATCCCGCGTCGCTCTCCGGCGCATTCCCCAGCGCCTCGTCTTGGCGAAACGTGGGGTGAGGCTGGTCCGCCCTTAGCGCCGGATTCTCTGCCGCCCGGTAAGTAACCTGGGCCATGGGCTCGACCTGCGTGGTATCCAGTTCGTTCAGCTTCTCCATGTACTGCAAGATGGAGTCGAGCTGCGGCAGGAACTTTTTCACCTCTTCCTCCGTCAGCTCCAGGTGAGCAAGTTCCGCGACGTAGCGGACATCTTTCTCGGTCAGCGCCATCAGTGCACCTTACTTCGGTTCCGCGCGAAATACTTGGCGAAGGAGCGCTCAACAATTCCCGAGATCTCCGGATCCAGCTTGGCCGCGCCCGCCGGCACAGGCAAGCTCGGGATTTCGAGATCCAGCGCGGATCTTCGCGGCACGGGCGCCACCTCCGTGGCGCTCATCGCCGGCACATGCTGCACGCGCAACTTCTTGACAATGGGAGTTCCCAGAAAGCCGTTGATCTGGGCGCGGATCTCCTCGGCCATTTGGCGGAGTTGCGCCGCCCACGTGGAGCAAGCCGTGGCCAGCGTCAACGTGCCAGACGCAAAGGCAACCGGCCGCGTCTGCTGCGCAATTCCCTTGCCCACCACCCACGGCCAAAGGGGAGTGAGGATCTCGACTAGAGCCGGGTCGGCGCGTCGCACCTGCGCCTTGAACATACGGGGCAGAATCTTCCCGATTTCTTCCAAGTTGGTCCTTCCCCCGTTCAACGGTAGGGTTTGGCGTGGGAGGCGAGTCTAACACAGCCGGGGCAATCGGTGAACCAGTTGTAAGAGGCGGCCCGCGGCTTTTATAATCGAAACCCTCATGAGATTGATTCTCGCTTCCCGTTCTCCGCGCCGCCGCGAACTTTTGCGCGGGGCAGGCTTTGACTTCGACGTCCGCCCCAGCACCGTGGAAGAAACCGCCTCGCCCGGCGAAACGCCGGAAGAGTTTGCGCGCCGGGCGGCGCGGGAGAAAGCCCTGGAGGTGGCTGCGTCGGCACCGCCGGAGAGCCTCGTGCTGGGCGCAGACACGGTGGTTGTCGCTGACGGCGAGATCCTAGGCAAGCCCGCCAATGCCCCGGATGCGGCGCGGATGCTCCGCCTGCTCTCCGGCGTCACGCATCGCGTCATTACGGGTGTATGCATCGTGCGCGCGCCCGACCGCGTGGAAGCGCTGGCGCATGAAACCACCTTTGTCACCTTCCGCTGCCTGGACGAGGAGGAAATCCGCGATTACCTCGCCAGCGGCGAACCTTTCGACAAGGCGGGCGCGTACGGTATCCAGGGACTCGCCTCCAAATTCGTGACGCGTGTCGAAGGCTGCTACTTCAACGTTGTCGGTTTGCCCGTGGCCCTGGTCTGTGACCTCCTCGAGCCCCTGCTGAAAGGAAGTGATCAACTTGGGTAGCAGGGTTCGCGGGCGCCGTTAATGTGACCCGAGTCCGTGGCAACCGACCGCTGGCGACTGACCACTGACAGCTAAAGAATGACCCGCTCGTCCCCATCGCGGCGGGTGAGGCGTTCGCGATCCAGGTACTCGAGCAGGGGAATCGCGTACTTGCGCGTGAGGCCGGTGAGTTCCTTGAAGATACTGACATTGATCCGGTTGCTCTGCTCCTTACGCCGCGCCAGGATTTCCCGCAACTTCTCCAGCGCCGCGCGGTGAAAGATCAGGTCGTCCGCTATCCTGACAAGCATTCCTTCCTTCCGCAGGATTTGCAGGATTTGTTCCGCCCGTGCGCGGTCGATCGGCAAGCGGCCCAGCACCTCCTTCGCGCTGGGGACGGCAAGGCCCGCCCGCTCAAAAGCCTGGCTGATCTGCTCTTTCGCGGCGGCCTCTTCCGCGCTCAACTGAATTTCGCGGCCAGCGAGTAGGACGGTTTCGCCCCGCAACTCCACGTGGCCTTGGGCGCCGAGCCATTGAAGAACAGCTTTGAAAAGCGGCGGAGACGGCAAGCTCTCTCGTTTTCCAGCCCGTAAGGCCAGGCGGCCGCGCAAGTCTTCCTTGGTCATCCCGGGCGCAAGCGGATTGGCCGCGTGGAATTGCTCGAGTTGCTCCACGACGGCGCGAGCGAGCGCCTGGAAATGGTTGACGTGCACGAACAGGCTGGGCGGCTGGCCCAACACCAGCAGCCGCTTCTCGAGCTCCAGCCATTTACCCACCCGCAAGACTTCCTCGGGTGCCCAGCCGGTGCGCGCCACGAGCGCCGCAAGCGCAGCTTCGCCAACTTGCTGCGTGAGAAGCTCCAAACTAACCTCCGGCTCGCCCGCTTCCATCACCTCGAGGAAGCGGCGAACTTCCGGGTCGGCAAGACGATGCTTTGCGGGTTGATTGTCCAGAACAACGCCGCCTCCGATGGTCACCAGCGGCGAAAATTGCCGGATGATGAAGCGGTCGCCAAACAAGAAAAGGCCAGGCTCTGCCAGCCGCAGTTGCGCGTAAGTCCGCCGGCCAGGAGCAAGTTCCTTTGCGTCGAGCAGCACCACCTCTGCCACCATCTCCGCCGTCCCGCAGTGGAAGTGGACCCGAGCGCGGTTCTTCAGAGGGCGGGCCGACGCGAGAAGCGACACGGCGGCATCCAGCCGCGAGGTAGCTTCAAACAGACCTGGAGGCGCCAGCACCATGCCGCGTGCCAGTTCCTGCGCCTCAATGCCCGCCAGGTTCAGCGCCGTGCGTTGTCCCGCCAGCGCGCGATCGGTAGGTTGATTGTGGACTTCGATTCCGCGCACCCGCACGCGGCGGCCCAAGGGGAAAACTTCCACTTCTGATTCCTTCTCTATCTTGCCCGCGATGAGCGTTCCGGTGACGACTGTCCCGAAACCTTTCATCACGAAGGCGCGATCAATCGGCAACCGGAAGGGCAAGTCAACCGGCTTGGGTGGGACGTCCAAAGCCAGGCGACGCAACTCGGCGCGGAGCGTTTCCAACTCCTCTCCGGTGCGCGCGCTGACCGCGACAATCGGCACCCCGTCCAGAAACGACCCGGCGGTGTATTCCTGAACCTCCAGCCTCACCAGGTCCAAGATATCCCTCGGGACCAGATCGGATTTGGTAATAGCGACCAGCCCTTTCCGAATTCCCAGCAGCCGGCAAATGTCGAAGTGTTCACGGGTCTGCGGCTTGACGGACTCATCGGCCGCCACCACCAGCAAAACCAGGTCAATGCCGCCCACGCCGGCGAGCATGTTCTTCACGAAGCGCTCGTGGCCGGGGACGTCGATAAACCCCACGCGCAGATCCTCACCCAGGTCAAGGTGGGCAAACCCCAGGTCAATGGTGATGCCGCGTCGCTTCTCCTCTTCCAGGCGATCGGGGTCGATGCCGGTCAGCGCCTTCACCAGCGCCGACTTGCCATGGTCGATGTGACCGGCGGTGCCGACTATGACGTGTTTCAT
>JALHUF010000044.1 GCA_022866195.1 Terriglobia bacterium | reverse complement strand
CACCAGCTTCCGGGGCAGGTCACTCCGAAAGGTGCGTCGGGCTGTCTGCGGCACCAGCCCTTCTCCGCGCTTAGCCCCGCGCAGGCCCCCGCAAGCGGTGGCTGGCCCAGGAAGGTGCGCCAGGACGTCCGACCGGGTTTTACCCTCGTTGGACATCGGCCGATCCTTCTTGCCTGCGTGCTTGTGACTTTTATGGTATGTACATACCACACTTAGAACTTTTGTCAAGACGCGCTAATTGTCCGACCTAAGTCCAAGAAGCAAGTCGTGTAGGTCTCGATGTTCCCTGCCATCGGGAGGGCAGCCATTCCTTAAGCCCCCGTGGGAGTTCCGTGTTCGAGCAGGAAGAGGAACAAAGTTGGTGAGGGGCAGACATACGTCAACCGAGGGTCAGTGTGTTGCGCGTCCGTCAGGTTCTATATATCATCGGCACGCTTTATCCGGAGTTCCTGGAGTTCATGATGTTTGAAGTTTGGCCCGGCCGACCTTCGCCTCTCGGCGCCACTTGGGACGGGGAAGGCGTGAATTTCGCCCTCTATTCGGAAAATGCGGAGGGCGTTGACCTTTGCCTGTTTGACGCGCCGGAAGCCGCCGCAGCGCGCCGCGTTGTTCCCGTCTGGCAGCGCACGCGTCACACCTGGCACGTCTATCTTCCAGGGTGCTCCCCCGGGCAGCTTTACGGCTACCGCGTGTATGGCCCCTATGACCCGGGGCGCGGCCACCGCTTCAATCCCGCGAAGCTACTGGTTGACCCGTACGCGAAGGCCCTGACGGGCGTGGTCGATTGGTCGCGCGCCTCCCTCTTCGGTTACCAGCTCGGCCATCCTGAGGCTGACCTGGCCCGCGACGATTCCGACGATGCCGCGGCGGTCTCCAAGTCCATCGTGGTGGACAGCCGATTTGACTGGGAAATCGAGCGTCAGCCGCGGACTGCCTGGCAGCGCTCGGTCATCTATGAGCTGCACGTCAAAGGCTTCACCGCCAGCTTCCCGAACCTTGACCCGCACTTACGCGGAACTTACGCCGGCCTGGCAGCCCCGCCTGTGGTGGACTACCTCCGGCGGCTGGGAATTACGGCCATCGAGCTGTTGCCGGTGCACGCTTGCCAACCGGAGAAGTTCCTCAGCGACCGCGGGCTCACCAACTACTGGGGTTACAACACGCTGGGCTATTTCGCTCCCGACGGCCGCTACAGCGCCGCGGGCAGCCGGGGCGGACAAGTCGTGGAGTTCAAACAGATGGTGAAGGCGCTGCACCAAGCGGGTATTGAGGTGATCCTGGACGTGGTTTACAACCATACCTGTGAGGGGAACCATCTCGGCCCGACGCTCATCTGGCGCGGCATCGACAACTCCACCTACTACTGGTTGGAGCCTGGCCTGCCCCGCTATTACCGCGACTTTACCGGCTGTGGCAATTCCCTTCGCATGGCCCACCCGGCCGTCTTGTGCATGATTGCCGACAGCCTGCGCTATTGGGTTCTCGAAATGCACGTGGACGGGTTCCGCTTTGACCTGGCGGCGGCTCTGGCCCGCGTAGAGAACGGGGTCAGCCGCCTCTCTGCCTTTTTTGACATCCTCCACCAGGATCCGGTGCTGAAGCAGGTCAAGCTGATCGCGGAACCCTGGGACGTCAGATTGGGCGGCTACCAGGTCGGGAACTTCCCCGTGGACTGGGCCGAGTGGAACGGCAGCTACCGCGACGCCATGCGGCGGTACTGGAGAGGCGACGCGGGAACCATCTCGGAGCTAGGCTATCGGATTACCGGCTCCAGCGACCTCTACCGCGACGATGGGCGCAGCCCCGCCGCCAGCATCAACTTCGTCACCTGCCACGACGGCTTCACGCTCCACGACCTGGTCAGCTACGACCAGAAGCACAACGAGGCCAATCAGGAAGAGAATCGCGACGGCACGAACTCGAACGACAGTTGGAATTGCGGCGTGGAGGGTGAAACCTCCGACCCCGCCGTGCTCTCGCTGCGCGCGCGCCAGAGGCGCAATTTCCTGGCCACGCTCCTCCTCTCCCAAGGGACACCTATGCTCTGGGCCGGAGATGAGTCTGCCAACACTCAGCGCGGCAACAACAATGCCTACTGCCAGGATAATCCCATCGGCCGGATCGATTGGGAGAGGGCCCGTCAATACTCCGACTTGCTGGAGTTCACTCGCGCCCTGGTCGCATTCCGCGCGGCGCACCCCGTCTTCCGCCGCAGCCGCTTCTTTGAGGGGCGAGACTTCTCCTTGGACCGGATCAAAGACATCACCTGGTTGAGGCCGGACGGCAAGGAGATGGGCGAGATAGACTGGCACACCGACTTTGTCCGTGCCGTGGAAATTCTTCTGGACGGCAAAGATCTGCGCGAAGTGGATGAGCGGGGCCGACCGGTATCCGATTCCCTCTTCCT
>JALHUF010000379.1 GCA_022866195.1 Terriglobia bacterium | reverse complement strand
TGCTCGAATAGCTCCACCTTGACTCTCCAATCCACCGCGTCCTCCGTTCCGGGCTCAGCCCAAAACAGAGTAGTCGGCTTGGTTCCCAGGGTGGGCCAAATCAGAGCATCACAGTGGGCCAATTGAGAGTATCGAAATCACACAAGCCTGGCATCTGTGCGCCAAGGCCGCTCTGAAAGATGAAGCGGCGGAATTCCCGCCGCACGTTCATAAGAGACTTGTAACTCCGCCCCGCGCTAATCATCCGATTGAACCAGTCTCCCAGGTCGACTTCTGTAAAAGTGGCTGGTGTTTTTCCTTTAAGGACCGCGTATCGCACGATTCCTCGGCAGCTTGGGAATGTGGCCTGCAAACCAGTAAGGATGTGATCCCATGCCTCAACAATGGGTGTGGACTCCTGGGTCCAGCCGCATTGTTTCGCCATTTGTAGGAGAATCCGAAGATAATTCAAATAAGACCGCACCGAATTCCGTTTGAGCCTCCGGTCCTGCAAGTACGTGTTGAATCCGGTCGCGGCATCAACTAACTCCCCAATGCTTATGTGGCTGGGTGACTTGGCCAAGTGGCTCGACAGGTGTTCGGCGGTGCTGCGAAGCATCCCCAGCTGTCCTTTCTGAACGAATTCACGTTTTTGCAGGACCTCGAGCAGCTCCTGGAGAGTCTGTGGTGGGTGGGAAGATATAGCGTCGGAACCTGCAGAAGGCGGAAGTTCCAGGTCAATTTGTGTGCCACTAATCATGGTTGCAGACTCCTATATGCATTTTTTCTCCGGGGTTTTCGTAAAAGACGTGAGAGAAAATGCATATAAAATGACCCCGAACGTGCAGCTTCAGGGCGTGTTGATGAAGCAAGGAGCAGATCTGTGCTGCTCCGGGCGATATATGGAGCTTCTGGCATTTTACGGATCCTCAGGGACCAACGTGTTTCCTGACACTTCGCTCAAGGAAATCCTCAATGTCTTGCGCCAAAAAGCGGCCTCTTGCCGGCAAGTTCCGCACGACAATTTTCCCGTCCTTGCACCACACCTGAATGGTCCGGACCCCCGCGTCGAGGATTGTCGCGAGGTCGCGATAAGTGAAGATCCCTTTCAACGGGAGATGCTTTTGCTCAAGCAAGCTTTCTAGCAGAGGGTACCTGCGGGGTTCTGATTCGAGATTGCTCATAACCACCTCCACGGAGCTTTTGGGATTCGTTGACATCCCAAATAAAAAGCCCAGATCTCCAAACTAATTAGAGATACTGGGCAGACAGACCACGTGAAGGCGCCGCTTTGGGTTCCCGTCCCTCCCGATTTCAGACCTAGGGTAGAGTTCAGTTCACCCTGCGCACAATTCGCGGCATCTGGATTTGGCGCACAAGCCTTCGGGCAAAGACGTCAGCGGTTTCAATTGCTTCCTCCGAAGAAGGTAAGTGACGGCGATGTACCAGGTAGTGAACACCGAGCCCCCAAGCTATACCCATGATCACGTTGTCGAGAGAACCTGGGAAATTCCGCTCCAGAACGATCACCGCTGGACGATGGGACTCTGGTTCCAAGTAGAAGTCTACGTGCCAGTCATTGACGCGTTCGTCAAAACAATCATCGTGCAAAACGAATCCACCCAAATCATCACGATCATCTGCGTCCACCGTCGGCTTTCCACAAAACAGACATGTGTCTGGGGTTGGTGACGGACCGCCGTAATGGAACTGCATATCATTCCAGACTCCACCCGCATAATCCGTCATCGTTCGATAAATGCAGAGCACGGCCACATTTCGCTTCATGGCGAGTTCATTAAGTCGCATAAAGACCCTGAGCTTTTGATCCTCTTCGTCATCCGAGGCAAGAGGCTTTTTCAGCTGCCTTCTCGGCTCCATTTTGACCTCCCTTGGATTGAATCGAAACCTCTCCGCTGTTGCGAAACCGGCGACCCGCTCCTTATGCAGAAGGTGTAGTGAGAATTGCAGGGACTCCCCATCATTAGCTCTGTTTAGTCCTCTTTCGTCGCGCTAAGTCACGCGTCGGCATCTCATAGTAAAAAGGAATAGATCGGGATTAACGAGAGTAGGCTTACAATCCTGGTTAAACCTTGACACGGTAGAGGTCTGGGGTTCGAGTCCCCACGGGCCTACCAGCAGGCCCCCATGGGTTGGGTCTACATCCTCCAGAGTCTTTCCACCGGCCGCTTTTATGTCGGCTCCACCGTGGATTTTGAGCGCCGACTCGCAGAGCATCAGCGCGGACACTCCCCGGCCACCCGCGGCCGTGGGCCGTGGAGGCTGGTCTATCAGGAGTCCTTTCCATCCCTGATCGAGGCTCGCAGGCGAGAGTTCCAACTCAAGCGCTGCAAGTCAGCCAAGCTGATTCAGCAAATGCTCCAGAGCCCCAAGGGTTAGAGCGGGCCGACCTTGTCGGCCAGGTCTGGGGTTCGAGTCCCCACGGGCCTACCAGCCTTTGCCCCAATGCATGCTTCCTGGTGCGCAATCGGAAGAGGACCTTGCTCTTTTCCACGGAGGGGTGGAAGCCTTCGCGCGAACCTCAGGCGTTCCTTGGCGTGGCAGAAGAGTATCTGGCCGACGCGACGCAGGCTCTTCCCGATGCCCACCGCTGTGCGGAGCTTTCGCGGCAGTCCTTGTATTACGCGCTGCATGCCGGCGAGAAGATCGAACTGGAGCGCGCTCGCGCCACCGTCCCGCGGAACGACCGACGGCCACACTGTTTCCTGGGCTGCGACATCCACGCCTATTTCCAGATGGATGTCGCGTTGTTCCTGTCCCGATTCACCACAGTGCTCACTCCTCTGGCAGGAACAGCAGACCCCCGCATCTAGCCTCGATCAGTTGACGGGCAGGTAGATGAGGCGAGTCTTGTTGTCGATGCGGAAGCGACAGGAACAACGATTGGAGCCGCAAATCACGGGGTCAGTTCCGAGATACTGGGAAAGAGTAATCAGTCCCAAGGTGCCGCATGCCGGACAGGCAAGGACGGCAAAGAAGACGGACTCCACTGCGGCGCGCAAAGAGTCGGCCTCCTCCAGCAGGATAATGTCGGCTGGATCCATGGTGGCGAGGGACAGCTCGTCTACGTGATGCAGACGCAGAGGCTGTGAGCTCGGTTGCCGCCGCGCGGAACCAGAGCGCAGCTCACTCTGGCGGCTCCCCCGCCGTCTCCGGCTGCCTTCTGGTCCTTTACGCTTCCGCTCCACACCCGTCGCTCCTTGTCCAGCAGCTTCGCGCCGCCGGGCGATTGGAGGGCTGCGAAGGGTGCTGACTGGCAAAGTTTTCCCCCTCGTCCGTCTTCCGAATATTGCTCTGGTCACCCGACTGCGAGGCGTCATTCCCAAAAGGGAACGGCCGTCCCAAATCGGTTCTGCGCGCCGTCCCTGGTCTAACTCGCCTAGCGCAAGCTTCTAGACCGAGACGCAATGTAGGGTATCGGAAGAATGGTCCCGGCACTTGAGGCCCGGCGAGAGCCCTCGCAGGAAATGAAGCGGGCCTCAGCGAACTCGGGAGAATATGCGTACGGGCAGAGGCCTGCCGGTCCCGCCGGCGCGCACAACCACGCTAGTCAAACCGCAAAAAGGCCGCTCATGTTAGGGACGGAGGATCCCAGCGGGAAGAAGCGCCCATAATCGTAACACCCTTCCCAAAATGGAACTCCCTTGGTATCGCGTACACAGCCTTAGCATTGCCTCTTCGGAAAATATCCCGGAGAGATGCTTGTCACTATCCATATCGCGTCCATCCTGACGTGCGCAGGAAAAGCCGGGCAAACCGCAAGGAACAGGCATCAGCCCCTTTCCGGTCCACACCGACGATCCCCCTAACTCATTGATGTCTGAGGGTTTCGTATCACTGATTTCTCCGGCAGGTGCGGGCCGTCTGTTTCCGTAACACGCTCTGCGGATAGCGAACGCACAAGCAAGTGGCCGCAAGCAACTAGCGGGGCAGGCGGCGCGCATCCGTTGCTTTCCCCGGCACGTTACCGCTGTGTCCTGGCAGCCCACTTGCATGCCACCTCCTACGCGACGCGCCCGATCGTCAGTTCGCTGAGATTGCCGGATGAGGCCCGCGGAGTTCATGCGGGCCACGATGGGTGGGCCTGCCTCGACGACCGAGACGAGGCTGCGGGCAGGAATTCTGTGCGAGGCAGAAACCGAGATTCCCGAGAAGCTGCCGCACTTGGCAGCGTTTGAGGTTTCGCATGGCAACGCAAGCTGTGGTGCCTGACCAATCGTTCTGGGGATCAATCCCCCTTTTTCATGTCCGAACCCACCCGGCTCTGGCCCCACCGCGGCTGGCCGCGAAGAGTCTCGTGCGGCTCGGCAGCGGAGAGCACCTTCGCGCGCTGCGCCAACACCTCGCACGTCAGCAATTGGTGGTGAAACTCCTCCCTCTGGTGAAGCGGCTGGCGTTACAGGTGCGCGAGCGACTCCCCCAACACGTGGACGTGGAGGATCTGGTAAGCACGGGCATGCTGGGACTGGTCGACGCGGTGCGCAAGTTTGACGCGCGCAAACACGTGAAACTGGAGAGTTACGCACGGTACCGGATCCACGGCGCGATTTTGGACGGCTTGCGCGGCCTGGACCACGCCTCGCGTGACATGCGGAAGAAGAGTAAGAAGGTAGAGTCCGTGTATCGCACATTGGAGGTCAGGCTGAGCCGCGCCCCCAGCGACGAAGAAATCGCCGCGGGTTTGGGAATGAGCTTGCAGAGGTGGTATCGCACAGTCCGCGAACTTCAGACCCTGGGGATGGAGTGGTTCAGGCCGTTGGGGTCGGTGGGAAACAAGGAATCCCGGCAGGCTAGCGAAGAAACGCTTGTCGCTGACAATCAAGAACATCAATTTCATTCGTGTTACCGGCGGGAGCAAAGGGAGATTCTCGATCATGCTCTCGGCCGCATCCCCGAACGCGAACGTCAAGTGGTGCAGCTTTACTATAACCAGGAACTCACCATGAAAGAAATCGGAACGAAGGTGGGAGTTGATGAATCGCGCGTCTCCCAGCTTCATTCCGCCGCATTGGCCCATCTTCGCTTGCGGGTGCAAGAAATGGTGAATCACCCGCGGCCGCGCGCGCTTCAGTTCGCCTAGCAGTCCTTCCGCCGGGTCTCAGCAACCTGGCAGTTGTTCGGTCGGAACCCGCCTCAGCGGAAGGCCAGTCCGACGCGGAACCCCAGATAGTGTTCGGTGTCCCAAGTTGTCGAGACGCTGTCGCGAAATTCCAAGCGCAAGCCCAGATGTTCGCGGAACCAGTAGTTCACTCCGCCGCCGAAGTTGAAGCCATTGGCTGTCCCGGAGCGAAAGAAGAGCGTGTAGCCTCCGGTCACGAAGGGAACCAGCTTTTGCTCGCCGCTGCGCGGGCGGATGTGGTAGGACCCATCGAGCGAGAGCACGCCGATTCCGTCAGCGAAAGCGCGCCAGGGAGCCAAGTACCCAACCTCCCCGCCCAGACCGAGACCCTTGTACACCAAGGCC
>JALHUF010000378.1 GCA_022866195.1 Terriglobia bacterium | reverse complement strand
GACTGAGCGAGCGGTCCGAAAGGCGAGCGTTCACAACCACCACTCGTGCTCCGCATTCGTGGGCAGCCTGGAGGAGGTTGGGCCACAGCTCCGTCTCGACAATCAGCAGCAGCGCCGGCCGGATCCGGCTCAACGTGCGCCGAACCGACCAGCTCCAATCCAGGGGAAGGTAGAACCGGCCCGCCAGGCTGGGCAAGCGCGTTTCACCGGCTGCGCGACCTGCCGGCGTCACATGGCTCAAGAAGATTTTTCGCTTGGGATACCGTCGCTGTAGCTCTTTCACCAACCCGGCCACGGCCAGGGTCTCGCCCACAGACACCGCGTGAATCCAGATCGCGCCTCCTTCCGCCTGCTGGAATGAGGCAGGCAGAAAACCGAACCGTTCGCGCCAAGCGGCTCCAGAGGTTACTTTGCCTCGCAGTCGCCACAGGTAATAAGGCGCTGTCAAGACCACGCCGAGAGTGAACAACAGGCTGTATATAAGATACATCGCAGGACGGGCGTCGAGCGGGCTCACCGACCGGGAACGAGACCAAAGCGAATTATATGCTGAAACAGGGTGGCCAGCAACGGGTGCTTGCGCCAACGGTGATTGCCGACGGACAGAGTTTTCGCTACACTTCCCCAAGAGGGTCAGGAAGGCTGTGCGGGCCCATAGCTCAGTTGGTTAGAGCAGCGGACTCATAATCCGTTGGTCGCAGGTTCGAGTCCTGCTGGGCCCACCAGAACCCTGACAACTTTCTTCGATTCTCCTCCCGCATCCGAAGGCATAATTCGAAGCCGCGTCTGAGGCGAGTCTTGGGCATATCCATCTGCACCTTTACAGGTTTGCGGGAAGACAGTATCCGTAGCAGCCGCTTCCGGAGACGCTTGAAGCACTGTCCGCTTTTGTTGAAACGTGGTAATTTCTTCTCTGTGGAGTTGAAGGAGCTGCGCACCCTGGTGATGCTCTCGGAGTTGGGGAAGCTTTCGCTGGTGGCGGAACATCTGCACTTGAGCCCCCCGGCCATTCACAAACAGCTCAAAAAGTTGGAAGAGGATCTGGGCGTTCCGCTGTATGAGAAGATCGGACGGCGTCTGCAACTGACCCAGCCCGCCGAAGTCCTGCTTCCCTATCTGAAGGATATGCTGGCGCAATATCACTCCGCCCTTTCCGCGCTGGACGAATGGAAGGGCCTGAAGCGCGGCTCGGTGCGCGTCGGCAGCGGCCCAACCAGTTACGTGCTGCCGGCCATCCTAAAACACTTCCGCCGCACCAATCCCGGCGTGGAAGTGTTGGTCGAAACGGGGAACACGCCGGTGCTTCTGGAAAGCCTGGGCCGGGGCTCGCTGGATCTGGCGATGCTGGTTTCGGCTAGCCTGACCGAGGGGCAAGACTTTTGCGTCGAGGCCACTTGGGATTTCGAGCTGGTGCTGGTTTCGCACGTGCGACGGCCACCGCGGCGCCCGCACCTTGCCGATCTGAAAAACTTCCGGTTCATCCTGTTTCGTAAAGGCTCACGCATGCAGGAACCGATCGATCATTACTTCGCGGCGAATAGATTTGAGCCGAACGTCGCCATGCGACTTGACAACTCTGATCTGATTAAGGATATGGTCCGAGTCGGGATGGGGATCTCCATGCTGCCTCTTTGGGTGGTGGCCAAAGACGTGAGGGATGGGCACCTGACCCTCATCCACCAAGCGGAACCACCGCTGTATTCCAAACTTGCCTTGGTGAGACGCAAACTGACCTACGTGCCGCGCCCCGTGCAAGCGTTCATCGACACCGCACGCAACCTCGACCGGAAACACCTCCGCCTGCTCACAATTTCCACGGCACGAGGCGGTTCAGGATTCCATAGTAGCTAAGGCCGATTTGCCTAATTTGAATAGGTCGTTGGGGCCGTCACCCGCTAGAATCCCTCGCAGCACGAGGTTACCGGAGATGCCAGACATGAGTCGCAGGAAGTGTATCCAAGGGATGCTGGCGGGGTCGATTGCCGCCACTTCCCTGCCGGCTGCCCAAGCCCACCTGACCACGCCCCGGCGCGAGGGGCTGAACCCCAATCGGCGGGGGATCCAACTCGCTGAGCTGTTTGCCTTGGATGAAGATCACAAGATCCGCGTCGCCAGCCAGATCGGCATCACGCACGCCATTGTGGGAGTGCTGCCGGCCCTCCGAAGCGTTCCGCGTGAACGCTACGGTGAAACTCTGCAAAAGATCAAAGCAGCTTTCCAGGCCGCTGGGATGGTCATCGCCGGCGTGGAGAGCCACCCTGTGCCGGCGGAGAAGCTCAAGCGTGGGCTGCCCGGCCGCGACGAAGAGCTTGAGAACTACACCGCCGCCCTCCAGGCACTCGGACAGGTCGGGATCCCCATGGTCTGCTACAACTGGATGGCCGGTATCGGCTGGTACCGAACTAAGGTGGACGTCCCGGGGCGAGGTGGCGCCCTCATCAGCGAGTTTGATAACGAGGTAGCCAAGCGGCAAGGACTCACGGAGTGGGGTGAGGTTAGCGAGGAAAAGATCTGGAGCAACCTGGAATACTTTCTCAAGGCAATCATTCCCGTAGCCGAGCAGGCGGGGGTGAAAATGGCCCTGCATCCTGATGACCCACCGCTGTCGCCGCTGCGCGGAATCGGCCGCATTCTGACGAGCGCCGACAGCTTTCGCCGCATTTTAGACATGGTGCCGAGCCCGGTGAACGGAATCACCTTCTGCCAGGCAAACTTCAAACTCATGGGTGAGGATATCGCCGCGCTGGTGCGCGAGTGGTGTGCACAGAAGAAGATCTTCTTCGTGCATTGGCGCGATGTGGAAGGCACGCGCGAGCACTTCCGCGAGACCTTCCACGACAACTGTCCGGTCGACTTGGCGCAAATGCTGCGCATCTATCACGAATGCGGCTTCGAAGGTCCGATGCGGCCGGACCACGCACCCACACTGGATGGCGAATCGAATGACCGCCCCGGATATGCTATCGGGGGCAAGGTGTTCGCCGTCGGGTACATGAAGGGCGCGATGGATGCCCTCGGGATTCCCTATACGTAACCGTGGGGGAGGCCCCGATTTGCCCAGCCGCGGAATCACGGGATCAACAGAACCTTCCCGCTGGCATCCACGGTTTCACCTGCGGAAAGTGCAACGGTGTATGTTTGCCAGGGAAATCGGGGTGAGCGGCGGTCCATAAGCTCAAGAGCCAGCGATCGCTTCACCCTGCGGCTGAGCAGTCCGCACGATGTGGTCTCGAAGTCCGCCGGCGCGCCTCAAGGCGCCAGAAGGATCTTAAGGCTCGTGTCGCTTCCGAGCATTTTCTGAAAGGCCCCCTCAGCGTCCTTCAAGGGCAGTTGGTCGGTAATTAACGGCACGACATCTACGGCGCGGCGCTGGAGCAACGCGATCGCGGCCCGGAAGTCTTGGCGCGCATACACGCGCGAGCTGGAGGTCTGAATCTCCTTGAAAACCACCCGTTGGATATCCACCTCAGGTGGGGTCTTGGGTAATCCGACGAAGACAATCTCACCGCGCACCTTACAGGCTTCAACCGCGTCACGGTAAGCCGCGGATACTCCGGTCACCTCGAAAACATGGTCCGCGAACGGTTCGCCCACGCAGCGCTGGAGCGCCTCTCGCAAATCCTCCTGCGCCGGATTGACCGTGGCGAATCCCAGGCGTTCAGCCAGCGCGCCCCGGAAGGGCTTTACCTCTGAAACCATGACGGCGCGTGCCCCGCTGGCCCTCAACATCTGGGCAATCAGATTCCCGATAGGCCCGCCACCAAGAACCAGCGCGGTATCGCCGGGGCGGAAGCTCGAGCGGCGCACCGTGTGCATCGCCACGGAGACTGGCTCGACGAGCGCTGCCTGCTCATCACTTACTGTGTCCGGCACCTCGACGAGCTGCTCCGAAACCACCTGGATGTACTCCGCAAACCCCCCGTCTGTGTCAACGCCGAGAACCCTCAGCTTCTCACACACGTGCGTATTGCCTTCCTGGCAGGGCACACACACTCCACAGGAGATGAGGGGATAGATGACCACCCGCTGGCCCTTCTTCCACTTGGCATCGGCGGGGGGCTTTGCCTCCACCACGGAGCCATAAATCTCGTGCCCCAAGACGCGCGGGGGCGTGACCCGCGGATGCTTGCCGCTGTAAGTTATCAGGTCGGTGCCGCAAATACCGACGTAGCGTACGCGCACTAGAACTTCGCCGTCAGCGAGCGCGGGCGCGGGCCATTCCTGCACCTTGATGTTCTCTTTTCCTTGGTAGACTGCGGCTTGCATCGTTTCCCATCCTTTCCCTTGCCGCCATGTCGGCATCCGGTCGCAATCAGCAAGCAGGATCGGTCCCGGCAAGAAGTTGGCAGCCAGGGACCTGAAGTCCGCCGTCACGCACCCGGGCGTCGAACCCGCGCGGCGGCGCTCCGCTATGCAACCAGTCTTGCCGTGTGCATCCGCGCCCGGGTCTTAGAGCCGCTTGTAGCGTTTGAAGACTTCCACCGGGTCATCCCCCCGCGCAAATTCCGTCCGGGCGCAGTCTTCCAGCCCTTTGACTCGCTCGCACTCCTCGAGCACCCGGAGGGTGAGATCCTTCGGGATCACCAGCACCCCATCGGGCTCGCCAAAGATGAAGTCTCCCGGATTTATCTGCACGGTTTCCGTCAACTCGCCGGAGACCAAAATGGGAACCTGGCAATTCAACATCGTATAACGTCCAAAGGCCTCCACGGGGCTGCGATAACGAGCAAACACAGGGAACCCCATACTGATGAGCTTGCCGCTATCGCGCGTGCCCCCGTCAATGAGGGCCCCCACGGCCCCGTGGGCCCGGGCGACGGTGGCGCTCAGTTCTCCATAGATCGCCACATTGAAGGGCGTGCCGCGATCCCGGACCTCAATGCAGGGGTATACCATCTCGTGAGTCATGCGCAACCGCTGGTGCCGCCCCGCTTCATCGCGCTCACAGGCGAGCGTGCCCTTGATGGTAAAGGCCGGGCCGGCCAGTCGCATCTCCGGCGCTAACGGCGTCAGCTCATGCGACACCACTTGGTTCGGCAGTCCGAGGCTTTCCAGCACATCGAAAACCGCACCGGCGTACAGCCGCCGGTAGCGTTCGCAAATCTGTTCCAGGTTCGCTGCATCGGTTCCTGATGAATGGTCCATTTCGATTCTCCTGAAAGGGTAAATGGTTGCGCTACGTCAAAATCAGCCCGCCATCGACGTAAATGGTTGCCCCTGTCACATAATCTGATTCCGCCGAGGCAAGGAATACTGCAGCTCCAGCTATGTCCTCAATCTCACCAATCCTTTTCCAGGGAATCTTGGCCAGCACCCTATCGAGATTGCCAGGTTCGGACAAGGATTTCCGATTCATATCGGTAAGGATGGCGCCGGGCGAAATCGAATTAACGTTGATCCTGTGTTCACCCAGCTCGAGCGCCAGCGATTTCGTCATCATCATCATTCCGCCCTTGGTGATCGAGTAAATGGCGCGATTGCGGAGTGGAACAACGTCGTGGACGCTGGAGATATTAATGATCTTCCCCCCTCCGAATCGGATCATGGCTTCGGCGGCCTTCTGGCTGAGAAAGTACGGGCCTTTGAGATTCACTGCCAGCGTAAAATCCCAGGTTTCAGGAGTAGCCTTAAGAAATGCTTCGTGGATCTCCACGCCCGCGTTGTTAACCAGGATGTCGAGGCGGCTGAAGTGCTCGAGAGCCGTTGCGATCACGCGGCCGTGTTCGCTCAGTTCTTTGACGTCCGCCTGAACCGCCACGGCGCGCCCGCCGGAGGCGCGGATGGTGCTGACCACCTCCTCCGCCGCGGCGGCCGACCGGGAATAATTGACGATTACCGCCGCGCCCTCGCGGGCCAGGCCCAGCGCGATGGCCCGTCCAATGCCGCGGCCCGCGCCCGTGACAATTGCCACTCGATTCTGTAAACGCATTTCACCTCCTGACCACCAAGCAGGATTTGTGGGAAACCAGTCTGCCCGCTGGATGTCCTCGCGAAACCGGGCGGTGTAATCGCCCTTCTTGCAGTGGCCTTCATGAGTGGGGCTCCCGCAGCAAAGACCAAAGTATCAGCGACGCCAGCAAATGCATGGAACCGGCTAGAAGGAACACTGCCGTATAAGAGTAATGAGTCAGCAAGAAGCCGACCAAGGTGGTGAAAACCACCGCGCCCGCGCTGCCGGCGGTGCCCATTAGCCCCAGCACGGAACCGACGACCTTCTCAGAAAAGAGGTCGGGAATCAGCGCCGCGGTGTTGATAAACCAGGAATATACGACGAAGGCCATCACGGCAATCAAGGCGATCGCCATGGCCGCCGTATGCACCTTGCCCGTCAACATCCCCAGCGGCGCGATGGCCGCGGAAATGTAAAGGACGCGCGTCCGGGCCCTCGCTGGGCTGACGCCCGCGTGCACAAGTCTGTCTGACGCTCTCCCGCCCACCATGCCTCCCACGGCGCCGGCGACAAACGGTATCCACGCATAAAGCCCTATCTCGGCCAGGCTGAAACCGCGCTCCCGCGTCAGATACTCCGGAATCCAGAAGAGGTAGAAATACCATACGGGATCAGACACCAGCCGGCACAGCACGAGGGCTAGCACGTTTCTGTCCTTCAATAAGTCGCCCCAGCGTTGGGGGCCTGAAGCACTGGCCGACGCCACGCCCTGCGAATTCTCATTTCGAATCCACGCCAGCTCCTCTTGACTTATTCCGGGGAGATGTTCCGGCAACCGGTAGATCCAGAGCCAGACCACCAGCCAGATCAAACCCAGCGCTCCGGGAATAATGAAGGCAGCGCGCCAATCCCAGAGGAGCATCAGCCCAGCGATCATGGGCGGGGCGATGATATTACCCACCGCGCTCCCCGAGGAGAAGAGGGCGATGGGCAGGCCGCGCTCGGCTTTGGGAAACCATCGCGTAGTGGCGCGTAAGGCCGCGGGATAGTTCCCCGGTTCGCCAATGCCGAGCAGGAATCGGATGATGCCCAGGCTCCAAAACCCCTGCGCCAGGCTGGTCAGCATCGCGCAAATCGACCACCACAAGATGCACGCTGCCATCCCCACCCGCTCCCCGATCCAATCCACGAACCGGCCCCCCACGGTGTACATCACCGCGTAGGAAATCAGGAAGGCGGAAACAATGTTGGCGTAATCCTGCGGGCTCAGGTGGAACTTATCCCGCAGAAGCGGGGCCAGGATCGACAGCGTTTGACGATCGATCAAGTTGAGTATGGTCGAAAGCGTCAACCACCCGGCGATGATCCAGCGGAGCTTGCGATAAGTGAGGTTCAGCACTGGAACTTAGCTTCCCCCAGAAGCCTTGCGTTCAGGCTCTGCCTCCTACCGAGCTGGTTCGCCCCGGAGGCGGTGGGCTCCCGGTGGCGCTCTCGAGCCCGAACTACTTCCTGACTCCTAGCTTGACAGTCTTGATTTCGTATGGGTTCAATCGCAGGATCCGCTCCTCGTTTGGCCGTACTTCCTCTTCCAGCAGGTTTGCTTCACGGAAGCCGACCTGCTGGCCGAGGAATTCGATAGGCGTTTCAGCCTGCGCCCCCTGGATCTCGTACAACCGCAGCAAGATCGAGCCATCAAGATCTGATTTCTTTAGCGCGCTCATGACCAAATTCTCTCCTCGGAGCGAACAAAAGGAGCGCGAAGGTGGCAACGTTTTGCGGGAAATCTCATCTGCGACGCTGACCGGAACCAGCCCATTGTTAAAATCCATCCCGAACCGATAAGAGCGGGCAACTTTCCAATCTCCCGGCCCCGAAGTCAGACTATATTTGAACACATAGGGGCCGGGAGGGGGATAGTCCGTGATGCTGGTCACCTTACCGTCGCGCACGATCCGCGCGGAGGTGTAGCGCTGGCCTCGGATCATGTCCCCGCGAATCTCGCTGCCTTCCAACCACATGAGCTGATGATCAGCCGCCAAGGTCAAACCCCAGTCGGAGGTTCCGGCAAAGACCCAGTCCTGAATCTGACGGTACCTCTCCCAGGCATTGCGCTGGATCTCGTCGCGGGCGTGGGGGCCGGTGTTCGGCATGATGTTGCTGGCGGCGCATTCGCCGAAGGGGACGCCGTAATGGATTTCCACGCCCGATTGCTGAAGGGGGAACCGCTGTACGATGTTGATGAACCGCGGCCCCTTCCATTCGATTCGGTTCTCGATGTCCAGTCTCTTCAAACCCCGGTAAAGAGTCAGCCGCTGGACAACCGGGATGTCGGCGATCTGCTCACTGATCTTCATCACCGTGCGGATCGGATTGTTCTCCTCCAACTCCATCTCATTGATGCTGGCAGGGATGGTGCGTCCGGTCACGAGCTCGGCGGAGACGTTGTTTGTGCCTTGCTCTTCCACGGCAACAATTTCCAGATCCTTCGCCACCTCGCGATTCAGGACTTTGTCAAACACCGCCACCCGACCGCTCGCTTTGTCCATCGTGACGCGGTAGAACTCATTTTCCATCACGTCTACGCCCAGCGGTCGGCGCGGCTCTTTCAAATCTTTATCCCGATCCAGATTCATCTTTGCCATGTTCGCAAACGTTTCCGGCCGCTCAGCAGGCACAAGGTAATAGGTTTTGTAGCCCAGCGAGGGAACACCTTGGGCGACGAACATCAACTCCAGCGCGCGGGAGATGTTGTCACTGGTTTGGGTGACGCAGAAAGGAATGGCGCTCCCTTTTTCATCAACCAGGTTCATTCCCTTCTTGTATTCGTCAATCTGATAGGGCCCGACATCGCCATAAAGGGTAACGTGGGCCTTCACCAGATCGTTTCGCGGCCATCCCAAGGGATTGAAGACCACGATGGGAAAGCTCCGGGCGATGGGAATCTCGACCCGTTCCGCAATGTTGCGCAGCATGTCCCGCAGGATCTCCCCGCCCCGCAGGATGGCGAGCCGGGAGTACTCCATCTTGCGCTGATCGCCGATTTCCCCGCCTTGGCCGTCGTGGTTGTGGTCCATCGATTCGATCAGCCGCTTCCACAGGAAGTCGAATTCCTGCTGGGGATAGTCGGCGTAGCCGAGGGCGTAGTTGATGGCCGCGAACTTTTCCGCCGACTGGAGGGTATTGGTGGCCGGCACGGCCAATTGCCACAAATGGACGATTGACGTAACGACATGGGGCCAAGCCGAGGGAATCTCGCCGGAGAGCTCAGGGAGGTTGGGCGTTTTCGCGACACGCTGGAAGAACTCGAGCGGTGTGGCCAGCGCAAAATGCGTGGAGGGCAAGCTGCGATTCAACAAGGAGACGTTCTCCACCAGCCGTTCGCTCGGCGCCCAAAGGTCTACGCCCCAGGGTATGTAGATGGGGCCCGGAGCCGTGTTGCGGACTTCCGCGAGCTCCTTCTGCAGGGTTTTGATCCGCTGCTCATCCAAATCACCGTGCAGGTGCAAGTGAACTCCCCAGCCGTAGCCCCGGATGGTGTTCCAAACCAGCACCTTCGATCCGTCAGGAGATTTCCAATCGAAAAGCGACTTGTCAGGCGGCCCCATGCGAGTCATGACCATATAGGGGATACCGGCCTGCTTCAGCATCTGAGGAAACTGCGGCACGAATCCAGGGAGATCGCCAGGGTGGGAAACCTGAGGGTCCACACCAAAGACGCTGCGGGCGTAGCGCTTACCGTAAAGGAGGTTCCGCGCCTGGACTTCGCCGTTCGGAAGGTTCTGAAAGGTCCCCGCCCATTTCGAACCAATTTCGATCTGCCCCTCTTTGACCAACCGCTTGAGCTCCTCCAGCTCTGGTGAGCCTGCGTGGCTTTCCACGTAATTCGCCACGAAGGTCTCATCCTCGAGATAAAAGCGGAATTCGGGATGCTGCTTGGCAATCTGTATGGCCTTAGCAATGATGCGATTGCCCCGCGCCAGGTCTTCCTCGCGCGTCCCCGCCCAGAATAAATCGAGGTGTGAAAACGGGACGACGTCCACCTGAAGCTTGCCCGCCCCAGGCTCCGCCTGCCCTTGCGCCCCCAACCGCTCGAGGAAGGAGAAACTGACGAGGACGATCGCAACCACGCTGAATGCCCGAAGAGATTCCTGTTTTGGCATGACCGCTCCCTCTCCGCTCTAAAATAGAGAACGTATGGATTCACGACCGTACATTCACATTTCGCTAAATTACCTTAGCCCGCCAAGCCCTTGCAACCCGCGCGACGCATGCGACCTTTGACCCGCGCCCACGAGCGCTCCCGGGTGGAAGACTACAAGGCTCCCAACCCCGCTGCCTCCCGGACAAAAGAAAACCCTGGCCAGTCGCTCCGGCGAACTGACCAGGGTTCAGGAAGTGTCAATCGGCATCCAGGTTAGAAGATGAACTTCAAGCCGAATTGCATGATGCGGGGAGCCCAAGCGCCACTGACCTGGCCGTTGTCCTTGTTGTTCTCGATGCCG
>JALHUF010000377.1 GCA_022866195.1 Terriglobia bacterium | reverse complement strand
TGACCATTGAATGCCACCACCACGAAGTGGCGACCGGTGGGCAAGCCGAGATCGACCAGCGTTTCAATTCTCTGGTGAAGTCTGCCGACGGGATGATGATCTACAAGTACATCGTTCGCAACGTGGCACAGCAGTACGGCAAGACTGTGACCTTCATGCCCAAGCCCCTTTTCCAGGACAACGGTTCGGGCATGCACACCCACCAGAGCTTGTGGAAAGAGGGCAAGCCGCTCTTTGCGGGCGATAAGTACGCCGGGTTGAGCCAGATGGCTTTGTGGTACACCGGGGGTTTACTGAAGCACGCGCCGGCGCTGGCAGCCTTGATCGCCCCCACCACGAATTCGTATAAGCGGCTGGTGCCGGGCTTCGAGGCGCCGGTGAATCTGGCCTACTCGCGCCGCAACCGGAGCGCGGCCATTCGCATCCCGATGTACTCGGCCAACCCTAAGGCGAAGCGGATCGAGTTCCGTCCGCCGGATCCCTCGTGCAATCCCTATCTCGCCTTCGCCGCGATGATGATGGCCGGCCTGGATGGGGTCGAAAACAAAATCGATCCCGGCGAGCCTCTCGACAAAGACATCTACGATCTTGGGCCGGAGGACCTCAAGAACGTGCCCTCTCTCCCTGGCTCGCTCGAGGAGTCGCTCAAGGCGCTGGAGAAGGACCACGAATTCCTGCTCAAAGGCGATGTTTTCAGCGAGGAGCTGCTCGAAACCTGGATTGATTACAAGATGAAGAACGAGGTCCAGGCCGTGGGGCAGCGTCCGCATCCGTACGAGTTCGCGCTGTATTACGACATCTAGAAATCGTTCGTGGTGGGTTGTTTGTTGTGGGTTGCCGGGGCTCGCCACGGCGCGCCGTGGCAACCTTTCTTTTTTACGACGCTCCGTCTGGAAGAACCTACCTGAGTTACAGCCAACCACCGACGACCAACCACGAGCACCCGACTACGGACAACTGACCACTGACAACTGCTATAATCCGAGGCGATGCGTCCGGCGTTTGCAGCCATAGCTTTCCTTGATCCCGCTAAGGCGGAAGCCAATCTGGCCCGCTTGGACCAGCAACTGGCTCCGACGCTGATGGCCCCGCTGGCCTCGCTGTTGGCGGAGTCTCCCGACCCTGACGGCGCACTGAACCTTCTGGAACGTTACTCACAAGAGGCGCCGCCGGACGTGCGAGCAGACTTGGCGCGGGTTCCGACGGCGTTGACCTACCTGGTAGCCATCTTTGGTTACAGCGGGTTCCTGGCCGAGACTTTTCTGGCTGACCCGGCTCTTGCCGTCCAATTCGCCCGGGACCGCAACTTCACCAAGCTCAAGTCCAAAGAAGAATTGATGCAGGATTACGCTCGCTTCGCCACCACCAGCCCGGATCACTGGCTTTCCTCGCAACTGGCACGCTTCAAGCGACGCAATTATTTGCGCATCGTGCTGAAGGACGTTCTGCGGCTTTCCACGCTGGGGGAGACGACCCTGGAGCTTTCCGCCTTGGCCGACGTCATCCTGAGCAACGCGCTCCTCTTCTGCGACCGCGAGCTGGAAAAGCGCTATGGGCAGCCGCAGTACCGCGATGCTCAGGGCCGCATCGTGCGCAGCGGGTTCAGCATCATCTCGCTGGGCAAGCTGGGCGGCAACGAGTTGAACTATAGCTCCGATATCGACCTGCTGTTCCTCTATTCCCAGGCAGGCGAGACGGCGGGCGGGAGCGAGCCCGACTCGGTGGTTGCCAACCATGAATACTTTGTGCGCCTGGCGCACGCCATCACCCGTACCATCACGCAGATGACCCCCCAAGGTCAGGTGTTCCGCGCCGATCTGCGGTTGAGGCCGGAGGGTGAGCAGGGTGATCTGGCGATCTCGCTGAAGTCGGCGCTGGAGTACTACGAGCACCGTGCGCGGGACTGGGAACTGCAAATGCTGATTAAGGCCCGCCACGCGGCGGGCGATCCCAAGCTGACGCGCGAATTCCTGCACGCTGTTGAACCCCATATCTATGGTGCGCCGACGGATTTTGAGGCCATCGAGAGCGTGCTGTGGGCGCGCGAGAAGATCTCGCAGAAACTGCGGGAGAGCCGCGGCCACGCTGTCGACGTGAAGCGGCATCGGGGGGGCATCCGCGACATCGAATTCCTTACGCAGTGCCTCCAGCGTCTGCATGGCGGCCTGGACCCCTGGGTGCGCTCCGGAGGCACGCTGTTTGCTCTGCGCAAGCTCAACGACAAGGGCTGGCTTTCCGACCGCGACTACGCTGCCTTGACCTCCGCCTATGAGTTTCTCCGCAAAGTTGAGCATCGCGTGCAACTCGAAATGGGCCACCAGACCCACCGTCTCCCTAGCGACCGGGAGGCGCTCGATCGTCTGGGGCGCCGCGTAGGTGTGGAAGGAAGCGACGAGGAGCGGCCTGGCGAGGTTTTGCTGTTGCAGGTTCGGGAAGCCTTCGCCCGCGTCGACGAGATTTATCAAAGAGTGATTCACCCGCGCGCGGCGTCTGCGGCCGAGCCGGTGATTGATCTCACGCCCCTGCCGAATCTCCCAGCCGATCACGGTCCTTACTCGTATAGCGCCACGCGGGCTTTCCTTGACGCCCAGGCGCCAGAACTGGCTCATCTGGCGGGGGAGGTTACACTGCCTGAGCGGGCCCGGGGAAACGCCATGCGCTTCCTGGCGGCTCTGTTGGCGTCTTCGGAACGATTTGGTCTGGCACGTGAAGAGCCCCGCCGCGTGCGTCGCGCCTTGGAGGTCTTAGGGGCCAGCGAATACCTGGGAGAATTGCTCATCCACCACCCGGAAGAAATGGCAGCCTTGGATTCCGTCGCACCGGTACCTCCCCAGGCTGCGGCCCTAGCCCAGATCCCTATGGACCTGGAAGGCGGCGTGGGACTGGGGCCTCTCCCCTGGGTGGCGGAGCAGGGTCTCGGGATACGGGAGAAGATGGCCTTGCTGAGGCGCCACTTCCGGGCACGCATCTTGGAATTGGGGACAGCGGATTTGACCGCGCTGGGATCAGTTTTCGTGGCCCTGAGCCGTTGGTCGGCTGTGGCCGGGCGATCGGTGGCGACGGCGCTCGCAATCGCCCGGCAAGCTCTTGACCCGGAAGGCGCCGCCATGGCAGACCCGACTGCCCAGGTTCCCTTGATGGTGCTCGGTCTGGGACGGTTGGGACTCAACGAGTTTGACTTGGCCTCGGACGCTGACTTGGTTTTTGTGGTCGCGCTGGGGACGCCACCGGTCGAAATCCCTCTCTGGACGCGCTTGGCGGAGAAGACCATCGAAGTTCTCTCCAGCTACACCCGCGAGGGCACGCTTTTTGCCGTCGATACGCGCCTGCGGCCGCGCGGGCACGAGGGCGAACTAGTCGTCACGGAGGAAGCGCTCCTAAATTACATCGGCGAGGCCGCACATGTTTGGGAAGCTTTGACCTACCTGAAGGCGTGCCCGGTGGCGGGAGACTCTCGCATGACGCACCAGACCGTTTCCCGCTTGTTCGCCGCGCTCTTCGACCGTTTCGCGTCGCACCCAGGACTGGAGCGCGAGTTCCAGGAGATGCGTCGCCGCCTGGAAAGGGAAGTGCTAGTCCCGCCCTCGAATACCAAGACGGCGCCCGGCGGCTATTACGACATCGATTTTGCCGTCTCCCATCTTCGTCTCCGGCATCGCGTGACACTCGCTGCTGGGGCAAACATGGCCCAGCAGATCGCTGCCCTGCGCTCTGCCGACCTCCTCAGTGAGGAAGATGCCCACGGATTGACCGAGGGCGCGGGCTTCCTTCGCTCGGTGGATCACGCCGTGCGGTTGGTAACGGGTCGCGCGGCTGATGGCTTGCCGGAACACGTCGGGCATGCTGAAGCCGTCGAGAATCTGGCCCGCCATTGGGGATTGATACGCGAGGGAGAGTCGCTCGCTCAGCGCCTGCGCGAGACCCAGCAGCAGGTGCGGCACCTCTACCGTCGCCTGCTAGCTGCCGAACAGTGAGATGCAGGCGCTTCCCGCCCCGTAGGAGCGCCAAAGCCATGACTGCCCAGCAAGGTCGGACGCCGTCCGTGCAGCACGCGCGTACTACTTCTGTTCGCCGCTGTTCGCCGCCAGCCTTGATGACGATGCCCGCGCGTAGCAGGTAGCCACGACGAGCGTTTTGTCTCGTCGTGGGCTCTTCCTTGATGTCTTGCACCAGGGGGTAGCGCCCCGATGAATCGGGGCGGCCCTTCCATGTCTTTGCCCACGCCCCGCAGGCGCGGAATCTCCCTGCAAAAGACCTGCAAAAGCCGTAATCCAGCAGAGCGGGACGGGAGTTGCGCTACTTGCTTCTGTAGCGGCGGTTTTACACCGCTTGCTTCTGTAGCGGCGGTTTTACACCGCCATTTTTCAACTAGTTCCAAATCACGATGGCGACGTGAAGTCGCCGCTACATCCGTTTTTCAGCACCCTGTCAGGCCCTGAGGCGATTCCCTCGCCACGGCCCACGGCCAGCCGGGGCAGGCGGAACTCGTGCCCTGATGCGACACGGTGTAACTGCATTTTGCAGTTCTTGGTAGGAAGGAGGTCACCATGTCTTCCGGTCGAAAGTTGGCATTGATTCTAGTGGCCATTCTTTGTCTCGGGGTAATTTTGATGTCTCTGCTTAAACGACTGCCTACACGACAACGCAAATGGGAAGAGCTAAACGCCCAAGTGACGGGGCTCTACCAGCAAGGGAAGTATGCCGAGGGAGTTCCGAGGGCAGTGGAAGCCCTGCGCGTAGCAGAGACGACTTTCGGTTCTGAGCACGTCAATGTGGCGACCAGCCTTAACAACCTGGCTTTCCTCTACGACGAGCAGGGTAAGTACGCCGAAGCGGAGCCTCTCTATAAGCGTTCGCTGACCATTCGGGAGAAGGCCCTGGGGCCGGAGCATCCCGACGTCGCCCAAAGCCTCAACAACCTGGCGGAACTCTACCGCGCGCAGGGGAAGTACGCGGAAGCGGAGCCGCTCTATAAGCGTTCGCTGGCCATCTGGGAGAAGGCCCTGGGACCGGACCATCCCAACGTGGCCACGAGCCTCAACAACTTGGCGGAGCTATACCGGGTGCAGGGCAAGTACGCCGAAGCTGAGCCCCTCTTGAAGCGTTCGCTGGCGATACGGGAGAACACCCTCGGGCCGGACCACTCCGATGTGGCCCAAAGCTTGGAGAACTACGCTACGCTCCTACGCAAAACGCATCGAGAGGCCGCGGCGGAGCCAATGGAAGCCCGCGCCAAAGCCATTCGGGCCAAGAAAACAGTGCAGTGACGGCAGTGGTGAAAACCAGGCACCAGTAGGTAGCCACGACGAGCGCTCTTCCTCGTCGTGGGTCTTTGGATTTCCCCGGCGACGAGCCCACGACGAATCAAACCGCCGATTCGTCGTGGCTACCCGCAGCAGCACCGGCAAACCTTCGACGGCGAGGACGCCGCCGCTACAGGTGTTGCCCTCCCGATTTTATCGGGACAGGTTCCGGGCAGCGCTTTGGAGTGCGGTGCTTCTGGCACCGCCTTCTCGGGCGGGGGTTTTGCCTCGCTGGCAACGACGGGAGCAGGGCTCCCGAAAGACAAGGCGGAAGCAGAGCTTCCGCACTCCAAGGGCGCCTCTTGAATCCGTGCTGGCCGGATGATATCTTTGAGTGTTTGAGAGTGGGCTGCTAAAGCCATCCGTTGCTACAAACGTCGCATTCGCCGATAGAGGGAGCGTCATGGCGCAGAATCTGGTGCAGAAGATCCTGGAAGAGCATCTGGTGGAAGGGAAGCTGGTGACCGGAGAAGAAATCGGCATTCGGATGGACCAGACGCTGACTCAGGATGCCACCGGCACGATGGCCTATTTGCAGTTTGAGGCCATGGGAATCCCCCGCGTGAAGACCAAGCTTTCGGTAAGCTACGTGGACCACAACATGCTCCAGACCGGCTTCGAGAACGCCGACGATCACCGCTTCCTGCAAACGGTCGCGGCGAAGTACGGAATCTATTTTTCCCGGCCCGGCAACGGCATCTGCCACCAGGTCCACCTGGAGCGGTTCGCGCAGCCGGGCGCCACGTTGCTGGGCTCGGACTCCCACACACCGACGGCCGGCGGGATGGGTTCGTTAGCCATTGGCGCGGGTGGTCTCGATGTGGCCGTGGCCATGGGCGGCGGGGCCTTCCACTTGACGATGCCCAAGATTGTGGGCGTGGAGCTCAGCGGCAAGCTTCAACCGTGGGTGACGGGCAAAGACATCATCCTGGAGGTGCTGCGGCGACTGACGGTGAAGGGCGGCGTGGGCCGCATCTTTCACTATTACGGTGAAGGAGTGAAGCATCTGACCGTGCCCGAGCGCGCTACCATCACCAACATGGGGGCGGAGCTGGGCGCCACGACCTCCGTCTTCCCGAGCGACGAGCGGACGCGCGCGTACCTGCGCGCCCAGGGAAGGGAAGATGTCTGGAAGCCCCTGGAATCCGACGCGGGCGCAACTTACGACGAGAATATCGTGATTGATCTCGACAAGCTCGAACCGCTCATCGCCCAGCCGCAGAGCCCGGACAACGTCGTTCCGGTGCGCCAAGTGGCGGGGGAGAAGGTGGCGCAGGTGGCAGTGGGAAGCTGCACAAACTCCTCTTTCCACGATTTGATGACGGTGGCGGCCATCCTGCGCGGGCGGATTGTGCATCCCGATGTCAGCATGGTGGTGACGCTGGGTTCGCGCCAGGTCTTCGAGATGATTGCCCGCGCCGGCGGGCTGACGGACATGATTGCCGCGGGCGCGCGGATTCTGGAGTCCTCCTGCGGACCCTGCATTGGTATGGGCCAGTCACCTCCCACCG
>JALHUF010000376.1 GCA_022866195.1 Terriglobia bacterium | reverse complement strand
CGCGGAGGGTTCGGGCGGAATAGGCGTTGTAAACCTCCGGCCGGTTCCACGTGACGCGCGCCGTGCCGTCCTTCTTCTCGTAGAGAATGTCCTC
Source organism: Terriglobia bacterium (assembly GCA_022866195.1). GTDB lineage: Bacteria > Acidobacteriota > Terriglobia > UBA7540 > UBA7540 > JALHUF01. Next base: position 3,920 of record JALHUF010000376.1, on the reverse strand, counting down.
AAAGCGCAGCCGGGAACCGGGTTGTGCGTTATATTCCGCGCCCAACTTTCGATCCTCTCGTGGTGGCTGGCAGGAGGCGAGCCCGCCTGCCTGCCCTGAATCCTACGCCGCTTCCAGCTCCAGCGCCATCCCCAGGCCGCCCGAGACGCAGAGCGTGGCCAAGCCGCGACGCGCTTGGCGCTTCAGCATCTCGTGAATCAGGGTCACGGTAATGCGCGCGCCGGTGCAGCCGATGGGATGGCCCAGAGCAATTGCCCCGCCGTTGACGTTTAGGCGCTCGCGGTCGAAATGCAGCTCGCGGTCGCAGGCGAGAACCTGCGCCGCAAAGGCTTCGTTGAGTTCGACCAGCTCAAAATCTTCCAGCCGCCCTCCGGTCTTCTTCAGCAGTTTCTGGACGGCGGGCACCGGTCCGAGGCCCATGACCCGCGGGTCCACACCGGCCGTGGCGTAATCCACGATGCGGGCCAGAGGTTTACTTTCCGACCGCTGCGCGCGATCCTCGGAGACCAGCACCAGCGCTGCCGCCCCGTCCGTAATGCCGGAGGAATTCCCGGCGGTGATCGTCCCGGCTTTCGCGAAAACCGGCGTGAGTTTCGCCAGGGTTTCCGCGGTCGTATCGAACCGGGGATGCTCGTCCACGGCAAAGAGTCGTTCGCCTCTTTTCTCTTGTACGGTGACGGAGACTATCTCATCAGTGAAACGGCCCGACTCGATGGCCCGCTGCGCGCGCTGCTGGCTGGAGAGCGCGTACGCATCCTGCTCGTCGCGCGGGATGCTGTATTGCCCCGCCAGGACCTCGGCGGTCTCCCCCATGATCATCTTCGCGAGCGGGCAGAGGAAACCGTCCTGGTACATCCCATCCACCAGGGTCTGATGGCCGAGCCGTGCCCCCCAGCGTGCGCCCTCGGCGAAATAAGGGACGCGGCTCATCGCTTCCGGACCGCCCACGAGGATCACGTCCGCGTGACCAAGAACGATCTCCTGGTAGCCAAGGACGATGGCCTTCATGCCCGAGGCGCAAGCCTTGTTGACGGTGTAGGCGGGGACGCTCGTGGGGATTCCCGCGCGCACGGCGATTTGCCGCGCCGGGTTCGGGCCGTTGCCCGCCTGCCGCGCGTGACCAAAAATGACTTCCTCGATTTCCTCCGGGGCTACCCGTGCGCGCTCGAGAGCAGCCTTCGCCGCGGCGACGCCGAGATCGGGCGCAGATAAATCCCGCAGCGAGCCCCCAAACTTCCCGATGGCCGTGCGCACGGCGCTCGCAATGAACACGCTTTTCATGGTCGCCACCTGGCTGGGCAGATGCTACCACAGCCCTTTAACAAGTGGCTAGGGAGTGGGTTCGCGGCCCCAAAATCCTGAACCTCGGGTATGATATTGAGGAGAGGAGGGACGATGCAGCGGATGAGATTTCTGCGGGGGTTTTTCGTGTTGCTGCTCTTTGTTGGTATGACCATGGCTGCAGAGGAGCCGATCTACGACGAGAAAGCCGACGCCAGCCGGCAGATTGCGGCCGCGATTACCGCGGCCTCGCAGCCAGGAAAACCCGTCCGGAACATCGTTCTGGTGTTCGGCGCCAACTGGTGCCCCGACTGCCACGCGCTGGATGACAACATGCACAAGCCCGAGCTGGCCGCGCTCATCGAGAAGAATTTCGTAGTGGTGAAGATTGATGTGGGCCGCATGGACAAGAATCTGGATGTGGCCCTGAAACACGGCGTGCCGGTAAAGCGAGGCATTCCCGCCATGGCGGTGCTCGATTCCCGCGGCAAACTCCTCTACGCCCAGGACCAGGGCCAGTTCGCCGACGCCCGCCACATGAGCTTCGAAAGCATCAAAGCCTTCTTCGAGCAGTGGAAACCCAAGCCGTAGCGCAGCCCGTCGGCTGACGGGCTGGGGTTTTTCTAGGTCATGAAGGATGACGGGGGCGTTGCTGCCGAGGCAGATTTCGGGCCACACAACAGAAACGACATGATAAAAGCCGCAGGTTTAGAAAGCGAAACCTGCGCTACAAAGGTATCTGTTCGGCGGCGCGCCGCTGGAAGATTTCGATGTAGCAGTTCACGAGCGACACGGCAGCGGGAGTGATGCCGGGGATGCGCAGCGCCTGACCGAGGGTGAGCGGCCGGACCTTGAGGAGTTTTTCGGTGACCTCGCGCGAGAGGCCGGAGACCTTCCGGTAATCGAACCATTCCGGAATCCGCCGGGCTTCGGCGCGCTTCATGCGTTCAATTTGTTTTTCCTGTTGCTGGAGGTAGCCCTCGTATTTGAAATCGGTCTCCACGCGGCGGGCCTCCTCGCGACTGAGTGCGGGCGATGCCACGGCAGGGTGGGGCAGGTCATGAATCGCCCCTGTAGCGGCGGTGTCCCCACCGCCGGGTTGGCGGTCCCCGATGGCATCGGGGCTGGCGCCGACCGCCGCTCCAGAACGCAGTCCCTCGCTAACCCATTCCATCAGGTCTTCGATCTTCAGTTCCGAGCGCTTGAGGAGCTGCGCGCCGGTCAGCGGAGTCGGCCCGGTGAATTGTCCGCCGCTCATCAACCCCAGCTTCACGTAAATCTCGCGCCCCACGCGAGAATCGGGATCGAGAGAGTTCTCTAGCAGGAATTTCGTGGTGGCAGAGATTCTCCTTTGCTTTTCGAGGAACGCTTCGTAGTCCGTCGCCTTGATGGTCCCCACTTGGTAGCCCAGGGGCATCAGACGCTCGTCGGCATTGTCGATGCGCAGGTGCAGGCGGAATTCCGCCCGCGAGGTGAACATGCGGTACGGTTCGTCCACGCCCTTGCTCACCAGGTCGTCAATCAAGATGCCCGTGTAACCGCGCGTGCGCTCGACGACGACGGGATCCTTGCCCTGAAGGCGCAGCCCGGCGTTGATGCCGGCCATGATGCCCTGGCACGCCGCCTCTTCGTAGCCTGTGGTGCCGTTGATTTGCCCCGCCAGGAAAAGGTTCTGGATTTTCTTCGTCTCCAGCCACGGATAGAGCTCCGTCGGCTGCACCATGTCGTACTCGATGGCGTAGCCGGGGCGAATCATCTCAGCGTTTTCCAGGCCTGGAAGGGATTTCACCATGGCCACCTGCACGTCGATGGGCATGGAGGTGGACATGCCATTAACGTAAATCTCGTTGGTGTCCAATCCCTCCGGCTCGAGGAAGAGTTGGTGGTGCGGCTTATCGGGGAATTTGACGATCTTGTCTTCAATCGATGGGCAGTAGCGCGGGCCGATGCTCTTGATCTGGCCGGAGTAGAGCGGCGCGCGGTGCTTGTTCTCGCGAATGAGGCGATGCGTCTCGGCGTTGGTGTAGGCGATCCAGCAAACGGTCTGCGGCTGCGTGATGGCTTTGGTGCGGAAGCTGAAGGGTGTGGGAATCGGGTCGCCGGGCTGCACCTGGAACTGCGAGAAGTCGATAGTACGGGCGTCGAGGCTCGGCGGTGTTCCCGTTTTGAGCCGTCCCATCTCGAAGCCCAGCCGGCGCAGCGCTTCTCCCAGCAACACCGACGGAGGCTCGCCCGAGCGCCCCGCGGGATACTGCTGCTCACCACAGTGGATGAGCCCGTTGAGAAACGTGCCGGTGGTGATGACCACTGCGCCGGCTTCCACCGTGCGCCCGTCGCGCAGGCGGATGCCACGCACGCCCTGGCGGGGTAGGGGCACACCATGGTGTGCCCTTACAGGTATATCTTCCACAACTAGGTCCACGACCTCCGCCTGCTTGATGCGCACGTTCGGCTCCGATTCCAGTACCTGGCGCATGCGCGCGCGGTAGCGCCTTTTGTCAGCCTGAGCCCGGGGCGACCAAACGGCCGGGCCGCGGCTGGTGTTGAGCAGACGAAACTGAATGCCCACGGCGTCAATCACCTCGCCCATCACACCGCCCAGCGCATCCACCTCGCGGACCAGGTGCCCCTTGGCAATG
>JALHUF010000375.1 GCA_022866195.1 Terriglobia bacterium | reverse complement strand
TGCTCGAATAGCTCCACCTTGACTCTCCAATCCACCGCGTCCTCCGTTCCGGGCTCAGCCCAAAACAGAGTAGTCGGCTTGGTTCCCAGGGTGGGCCAAATCAGAGCATCACAGTGGGCCAATTGAGAGTATCGAAATCACTCTTCACTATTACTGCAACGTGCTTACGTTGCTTGCCCCGGAAAGGCCCTTCACTATACCGTTTTCTCCGGTAGTAAACTCTCGGCGAGTCCATTTCGTTCTGCCATGACCACAACCGTTTGCCGGCTCGTTAGAAGCAACGGACATTTTCTGTCCTCACTCCTAACGTTACATGCACGGATTTTGGGCTAACCAATTGAAATCATTGAGTAGAAAATTCTTCGCCCAGCCGCCTGACCTTCAAAAGTAACTGTTCCACACCATGCACAGGCATTTTCTGCCCTCACTTCTAACGTAGGACTTACTGATTTTGCTCTAACCCGTTGAGATATAAGGAAAACGATTTCTCAGTCCTCTCGGGCGGCCAGTCGCGGATGAACATGGACATAAAGAACTTGTGCCGAAATCGGCACAAGCGTTCCCTGACAACTTTTGCCTCCTCCTTAGTCAATTGTCTGAAAACGTCTGCTTTCTGATCTCGCTGTCGGCCTCTGCATCCTTGCGGTCCTCACGGTCTAAAAATGCCTCAAGACGCGCTGCTAGGCACGCCGCCCCTTCGAAGGTTAGGCGCCGGTTCCGGTAGACCTCGGCTTGGCGCAACTGCGCTTGGATGGCGGCGTTGGTCCGGCGTTGCTCCGCAGTCAGGGCGGGATTCTTCTGGTCCTCACGCAATTGGCGCGTTAGATTCCCGGCCACTACCTCTGCGGCGGCGGTCTCTTCGGGTGTCGGGGCACGAATCACGCCCGCTCTAAGTAACAGTCGAGCGATATCCTCATTTGGAGTCTTCGCAACGGCAGTTTCTTCGCCCGTTGCGCAAGGAACCGGCTCGCGTCTAAGCAACCGGCGAAGCCAGTTCTTGGAGCGGCGGTGCTTGATGATTTTTGGCATTTACCCCATCCTCTGTTAATTCTGCAACTGCTTCCCGGCATGGTCCTCCGCTTCCTCGGCGGCAATCCGGTCAACGTCCGCAATGGACTGCGGCAGATCCCGAACCAGGTCAATAGCATCGAGCGTGGCATCGGTCATGAGCTTTTTATGGCGTATACCGGCCTCACGATCCTTGCCCCCTTCCCAGTACCCGCCGGCGTCGACTGCGTTTCGCGCGTTGCTAGCTAGGATCGCCGCAACAATCGCAATGAGTTGTACTTCGTCCATGTTTTTCTCCTCATCTGTGGATTTTGAGACTTTCAGAACCCCCGTTCCTTCACTTCCTTGCGAATCCCCTCGGCGAAAAAAACCGCATCGCGCACTTTCAGGTAGCTGTCGGTGGAGACGGCAAGTTCCTCTAGAAGCTTCAAGAGGAAGTAGATCTCCGATCCCGAAAGAGTCACGACAAACTCTTTGGTTCGATTCTTCCCGATACCCTGCGAATCCAAAGGTAATCGCTCGATGGAGTCTGTATCCGCCTGCGTGACTGCCAAAGGGTCTTGCGGAAAACGGGTGGATGTTTTAGATTTTCCCTTAGCCATCGTTGCCCGCTTCCTTCGGGCGCGTTGGTTAGCGCCGTGCCGATGCGTACACACCGGCGCGGCGCGCTTCTTACTTGACCTTCCTCAGATAGGCGTCGATTGCGCGACGAATCAGAGCATTGACCGGCGCTCCTGTTTTCGCTGAGAGTGCCTTGAGCTTTTGGAACTGATCTTTGCCCATCTGAAGATGAACCGATTTCATGTGCATCATTGTACATGGCACCCAGCCCCATGTCAAGAACTATTTTGCATGTACGGATTATACGTTTCGCCATATTTCAGTGGGTGTATATTACCTGGCGCTGTACGGTTCTTTAACACTTCAAGTGTTTGATAGTGCGGCACTTGATTTGCGACCAGGGGGCGTCGGGGGGGGGTAAAGAACGGTACGGTTCTTTAACGCCCCCCCCGTCTACCCAATGAAACCCAACGGTCAAAACTTAGGCGCAACTTGGGCGCAAAACCAGGCCCCTTTCGCCTTATTTTCGCCGGTCTGAGGATGCAAAGGCAACAGATTCAGCGAGACTTAGCGTTTGTCCGTTCTTCTCATAACCCAAAGGTCGCTGGTTCAAATCCAGCCCCCGCAACCAACATCCTCCTTCGAACAGCGCCCTTTGGGAAATCACTGGCGCTCTGCCGTGCAGACTGAGCCGCGACTCGGGCGCATAACTCCGAGTAATTCATCCTTCCCAGCCTTTCCTCCAAATGGTTTGCGATTTGACGACAGCCGGCAGGTGCGCCGGCTCGCTTGCGGGTCTTGTGGGAAACCCTAGCGGCTGCTGCCCACGTCGCTGCAACAACTCGTCGCACTGCTCACGAAGCAGAAGCGAGTGACGGGCTCTGACGCGTTCGGCTACAATCGTGGCCGATAGCCGGTAGCGAGGGAATAGTCGCCGGGCGCACGTAGGCCGCCCGGTGACTAAACGCGAGACCGCCGTCGCGCTCCAGCCTGACGTCTACACGTTATCAGCCCTCGTGAAGCTGGGAACATCCTTGGGGTGCCTCGGGGATTGCCCCGGCGCCCCTGCCGCCGACGTCCCTGCCCCGGAGGTCGCCTCCCCGCAAGCGGGCCGACTTGGCGAAGAAAAAGCATTGACAAACGCGGCGGCGAAAGCGAGTATCGGCATTTCTAAGCACCGCTGCCTCGCCCTGGTGATACTGATGCGAAAAAATCGTTTTCTCCTCGGAGACTCTGCTGATTCGAGCCCTGCGCAGCCCACGCGGCGCGAATTCTTGAAAGGGGCCACAACCGTGGCGGCCGGCCTGATGGCTACGCCGCTAGCCAAGGGCCAAGCGGCCCCGGCCTTGCCCACGGTGGCTCTGGGGCCCAACCGGGTGACCCGGCTCATTGCCGGCGGCAACCCGCTTTACGGGTTCTCGCACTTCAATCGCCTCCTGGACGACTTCATGCGCGACTATTTCAGCGACGAGCGCGTTGTGAAGTTTCTGCTCGACTGTGAGCGGGCGGGCATCAACACCTGGCAGAGCAACTATCGCGATGACGCGCGACGCCAGATGGCGAAGATTCGGGACGCCGGCTGCAAGATGCACTGGATCTGTTTGGCAGACCCGTGGGACTTTGGCGGCAGCGGCAGTAGTCCGAAAGACATGATTGCCGGCGCCCTGAAATGCGCCACCGAGGCCGCGAAGGTCAAGCCGGTCGGCATTGCCCATCATGGCGTCGCCACCGACCGGCACTGGGTGGCGGGCTCGCTTGATCTCGTAAAGGACTTCATCAATCGCGTGCACGACTTGGGCTTCCCTGCCGGGGTTTCCACCCATAATCCCGACGTGATTGACGCCGTCGAGACCAAAGGCTGGCCCGTTGATTTCTACATGGGCTGCTTTTACCGCATCACTCGAACGCAGGAGGAGTTCCAGAAAGAAATCGGGGTGGAGCCGGTGGGGGAGACCTATCTAGCCTCCGATCCCGGGCGCATGTGCCGCGCCCTGCGCCAGGCAAAACCGCCCTCCCTGGGGTTCAAGATCTTGGCGGCGGGGCGGAAGTGCCAGTCCCCGCAGGAGGTCCGTCAGGCTTTCGAATTTGCCTTCAAGAACCTCAAGCCCACCGACGCGACGATTGTGGGGATGTGCCCGCGCTTCAAGGACGAAATCAGCGAGAACGTGCGCATCGTCCGGGAAGTTGCAGCCTAAGAAAGCGGCTGAAACACTCCTGAGCCCGCCCCGAGCCTACAGAGGCTTCACGGGGGAGCGATGAGCTGCTCCTCGAAGAACTTCTGTCGGCGCGCCCGCAGGCATCGCGAAATCTCCTCGAATTTCTGCCTGGCTTACCGCCGCAAGGAACGGCTGGCGTGGGATGTGGCCACTGAGCGCCTGACGCAAGGCAGTCCGGCCGCCCAGAAGCTCCTGGGACGCGAGTATCGCGCGCCCTGGAAGTTGGTCGTGTAGGTAAGTCCGCCGCTGCGGCGTAGCTGCCAGGCTAGGACCGCCGTACTGTCAAGTGAAACTTGCCTTGGCGGCCGAGCTACGACCGCCGCGCGGCCCGTAAGCGCAATAGATGAGCGTGCGTTGGGAGAAGGGCAGGAAGACGAGCGCAACCAGACACAACAGCGTGATAAAGCCCCATCTGAGAAACAGCAGCAAGGCGAACAAAGCGAACCCCACATCGAGGATCAGAATCCCCGGAAAGACACGACGAAACAGGCGGCCCATGTCAGCGTAGTCGAAGGCCACCGCCGCCAGGAAGTAAAGCCGCACCGCAGCGGCGGCGCACAAAACGGTCAGGGCAACCGGGACGAACCAAGCCCATTCTTCCGGCCGGAGGAACCTCGGCAAGCGATGGACATTCTCCGGGAGATAAGCGAACGCTATCCCATACATGATCAGATACCCCACCTGGATCAAGAGGAACAGGCTGCAGGCCAGCCGGCGCGGGATGGGAGCTTCAGGGGCCGGGAGGGGACGATCATCTTTCTTCTCCGGGACTCCTCGCAGCTCATTCTGAAGCCTCTCGAGGTCAGTGCGGAGTTCGCCTGCCGACTGATAGCGGGCCTCCCGCTCCTTGCGCAGGCACTTGCGGACAATGTGGTCCAATTGTGGGGGAGACACGCTGTTGTAGCGCGCCACGGGCGGGGGGTCGAGGTTAAGAATATTGGCGATGGTCGAAGTGGGCTGGTCCCCTCGGAAGGGATTCACCCCGGTGGCCATCTCATACAAGATGAGCCCCAGCGCATAGATATCGGCCCGCGTGTCCGCCGGCTCCATCTTGATTTGTTCAGGAGACATGTAGTTGATGGTCCCGATGATGGCCATCCCCGTACAGGTAATCGCTCCTGTTTCTGCGGCAGCCGTAGTGCTCTGTTCCCCCAAGGAGATGAGCTTGACTCGTTTCGCGAGGCCAAAATCTAGAATCTTGACCCGTCCGGGACCGTCGGGGCGCAGCATGAGCATGATGTTTTCCGGCTTAAGGTCGCGATGAATGAAGCCTTTCTCGTGGGCGGCGGACAGGGTATCCGCGATTTTGATGCCAATGTCGAGGATCTCTTCGGTAGTGAAGCGATGCTCGGTGAGCTGTTTGCGGAGCGTGACACCCTCCACAAACTCGTAAACAATGAAGCTTTCCGCCTCGCTGTCCACGAAGTCGATGGCCCGGGCGATGTTTGGATGGCTGATGCCCGCGGCCAGTTTGGCTTCCGATGCAAAGCGCCGGCGGAATTGGCTATCGTGCAGATGCTCAGGCTTGATCTCCTTCAGCGCGACCGTGCAGTCCAGCCGCGTATCGCAGGCACGGTACACGATACCCATTCCCCCTTCCCCGATGGGCGGGTGCTCAATCCTGTAACGGCCACCCTTTAGTTCACCTTCCATAGCTCCTCTGCGCCGGGCCGGCCCCCTGGCGCCTCCCATTTCCTGAGACGGCCCACCGGGCCGTCTCTACTTACCGCTCAGCCACCTCCAAGCGCACGCTTTTCAGGTCTACCGAGTTCGGCCCCACCATGACGTCGAACGCTCCCGGTTCCACCACGTGTTTCATGTCCTCATTCCAGAACGCCAGCGCCTCCGGCCCCAGACTGAATCCCACCGTTTGGGTTTGACCCGGTTCCAGGTGAATTCGCCGGAAACCCTTCAGTTCTTTTACGGGCCGCGTGGCGGAACTGACCAGGTCGTGGATATAGAGTTGGACAACCTCGTCCCCGGCGAGCTTGCCCGTATTGGTCACCTCGACGCTGACTGTCGTCCGCCCATTAACACCGGTGCTCGGCTCGGACAGCTTGAGGTTGTCATACTTGAACGTGGTGTAGCTGAGCCCGTGCCCGAAAGCAAACAGCGGCAGCACGCTCGCGAACAGGTAGCCGCGTCTGGCCGACGGCTTGTAGTTGTAGTATGCGGGAACCTGGCCCACCGAACGTGGAACCGTGATGGGCAGCTTGCCGCCGGGGTTGTACTCACCGAACAGGACCTCAGCAACGGCCGTCCCACCTTCCTGACCCAGATACCAACCTTCCAGGATGGCGGGAACCTTCTCGCTGATGTAGGTGATGGAGAGTGGCCGTCCATTGATCAGGAAAACGATCGTAGGCTTGCCTGTCTCCAGAACGGCCTTGACGAGGTCGTTCTGCTTTCCCAGTAGCTCCAGGCTGTCGCGGTCACCCGGGTGAGTGGGGGCCCAGGCCTCGCGGCAGGTTTGCTCGTTCCCGCCCAGCACGAGGACCACCGCATCGCTCGACTTCGCCACCTGCACCGCCTCCGCAATGCGGGCCGCGTCCTTGACGGGATCGGCCGGGGTGACCTTGTCCATATACCAATTCCGCCAGTCCGCGTCCTCTTCCGTGATTCTGCTGCCTTCCGCATACGCTACTTTGATCTTGTTTCCGGCCTTCGTTTTGATTCCGTCCAGCACGGTGATGCATCGGCCTGGGTCCTCGGTGTAACCGCCCAGGTGGCACTTGGCGGCATTGGGACCTATGACCGCCAGCGTCTGGATTTTGTTCGCGTTCAAGGGCAGAACGTTGTTCTCGTTCTTGAGGAGAATGATCGCTTCGCGCGCGGCCTGAAGCGCCAAGGCGCGATGTTCCGCATTGTTAGTAATCTTCTCCGCGTAGTCGGGATCGACGTAGGGGTCCTCAAACAATCCCGCCTGAAACTTCACTCGCAAGATGCGGCCGACGGCCTTATCCAATGTCGCCTCGGAGATCCGGCCGTCCTTCACCTGCTGAAGCAGCGTCGCGTAACAGTCGATATCAGGGAGTTCCAGATCCACGCCCGCCTCGAGGGCTTTCCTGGCGGCGTCAGCCTTGCTGGCCACCACGTGATGCAGCGTCTGAAGCTGGTTGATGCCGTCGTAGTCGGCGACGACAAACCCCCGGAACCCCCACTCCTCGCGCAGCAACTTCTGGAGCAGCCACTTGTTGCCGTGCGAAGGGATGCCATCAATTTCGTTGTAGGAGGGCATCACGCTCATGGCGCCCGCTTCGCGGATGGCCGCCTCGTAGGAGGGCAGGAGAAACTCCCGCAGGACTCTCTCGGAGTAATTGCTGGGGGCAGAGTTGGTGCCGCCTTCGGGTTGCCCGTGCGCGGCGAAGTGCTTGGCGGTGGCAAAGATGTGCTGCTTGTCAACCCCCGGCCCTTTCCCCTGGAATCCCCGCACGCAGGCCACCCCAAGGCGCGCGGCCAGGTACGGGTCTTCACCGTAAGTCTCTTCGACCCTGCCCCAGCGAGGGTCGCGCGCCACGTCCAGCACGGGCGTGAGCGCCTGCTGCGCGCCCCGCGCGCGGATTTCCGCCGCCGCCGCGCCAAAGACCTTCTCCACGAGATCAACATCCCAGGTGCTGGCCAGGGCAATTGCCTGCGGGAAACTGGTGCCGCCCTGCGCCGCGTGGCCGTGCAACGCTTCTTCGTGCACCATGGCCGGAATGCCCAGCCGCGTCTGCTCCACCAGGAATTTTTGAATCGCGTTGCTGAACACCGCATTCTCGCGCGGCCCCTTGCGCTCGCTTGCCCGGGTGATCTGGCCCATGCCATTCTTGAGGACTTCGCGCGCTTTCTCCGGCGAGAAGCTGCCCTTCGCATCCATGATGAGTGCTTTGCGCATCCAGAGGGCGTGGGTCTGCGCGACCTTTTCCTCCAGCGTCATCCGGCTCAGCAAGTCCGCCACACGCTGTTCGACCGGCAGTTTCGGGTTCCGGTAGTCCGGCTGGTCACCACCCGCCTGTGACCTCGCACCTTCGGACGCGGCAAAGAACGCGAGAACGCCCAGGGAAAGAACAATCAGCATCCATCGGCTCTTGATCTTCATAGGAATCACTCCTTCGCATAACCTCTTGGGAAGATGGCTGGCCTGCACAAGACGCCTCGGTAAGTCGTCCACCTAGCATCGAATGACGGCGCTATTCTCTCTCGCTCTGCGCCAAAGTGGTAGCGACAATTGCAGCCCCGCGAGTCGCTGAAGTGACAAATCGCCCCTCCCCTCAGCAATCTCATCCGGAAGAGCAACGAGCGAGAATATCCGGGCGGCTCACTTATTGTGGCTATAATCATGTGCCTGGCGCGACATTCGGCGTCCGCACCCTGCAAAACCCCAAGTAGACGCCTTGCCTCCCAGCCACGCCTATGTAGCACGGACGTCCGGTTCGACTCTGCTCACCGCCTCGAGCTTGCCGAGGGGCCGCCCGTGAAGCCATCCAACTGCGGATTGATACCGCGCGAGAGTTCGGGAACCCGGTTCCGGAACCGAAGGGTGAACGTCTCATGCTGGCCTGAATAAGCAAGAGACCGTAAGGTAGCGCGGACATCGCGACTTCTGATGGACGCCATCCCGCGCATCATCCGAGGCTTGGTATTACGCGGGCTGATTATAGATTTCCCGGCGATGGCCCAGCAGGCGGATCGTCAGCACTTTCTTCTCGCGATTAGCTTGGTAAATGACGCGGTAGTCGCCCACACGAAGCTTGAGGAGACCGGAGAAGGGCCCAGCGAGGGGTTCGGGTTTAATGGAGTCAAAGTTCTCGGCAAGCCAGCGGAGCTTCTTCAACACGCGGCCAGCCACCACGTCGTCGAGGTTTTCAAAGTCCTGGGCCGCCCGAGGGCGGAACTCGATTTGGTACATCTACCATTCCAGGCCCCGGCGGCGAGCCAATTCAGCCGCGGGAATATTCTCGCTCTCAAGCTGAGGCTCCTGAAGGTCCCTCAGAAGGCGCTCCTGAACCTCGGGCCGAAGGGCCAGACCTGCATCGGGATCAGTCAGCAACTCGCGCAATTTTTCCTCGACTACTTCGCCGATGACTGCCTTTAGCTCGTCGATGGTAAGGTCTTTCACTGTCTGCATAACCTGTCGCTCCCTGTCGATTATACACCTTAAATGACTCGGGACCGCGACGCCCGTGCTACGACAAGCCGGACATTCGCAGACATCAAACGACGATGTCTGCGCCATCCACGGCCGAGACGGCCGTGCTACGACCAGCCGAACATTCCGAGACACAACAAGCGATGTGCGTGCCACCCGCGCGTGGTATCATCTGGCGCGCTGTGCAGGACTTAACTCATTTCATT
>JALHUF010000374.1 GCA_022866195.1 Terriglobia bacterium | reverse complement strand
GGGGACCTCCCTCGACAGCGATGCTGTCTCCTCCCTGGAATACGCACAGGCGCGACACTAAGTTCCCGGTCCTGCTCCGCTCGCGGCTTGGGCAGCCCACTCGCAGGAAGGGGCTGGCGCGGAATTCCTTGCCCCGCCGCCCTGGTTTTGGCGTACAATGCGCGTGCCCCAACCCTGGCGGGTCCCTGATCGAGCGTCGGAGTAACCGTTCTGATTTTTCGGGGGAGCTTCAAAGAATGATTCGGGGGCCGCGGAAAGCATTCACGGTCTTCGCGCGCGGTACGTCTTTGCGCCGCAAGGTTGCCTACAGCCTGGCGATCGTACGCTTGATCCTTGTCCCGGTCATCCTGCTGGCCATTTACTACCTGTTTGCGATGGGGCGGATTGTGGACCGCATCGTGAGCGTCGATGCCCCGGTGGCCACCATGGCGGACCGCGCATCGATCGAAATGCTCAACGCGCGCCGCGCCGAGAAGAACTACTTCCTGCTCCATACGCCTGAAGACTTGGAGACCAACCGGCAAGCGCTCTCCCGCCTGGAGCAACTCGTTGCCAGTTGCGGCGAATTGCAGCCCCGGGAGAAACCCACTGTCGAGAAGATCCAGGCGCAGGTGAAGATTTACCGGCAGCGGTTCCAGGAAATCGTCTCCCACATGCGAGAACCCTCGCGGGCGCCCTTCGAGCGTATTGAGGAGGTCGTCCAGGCTTACGAGAAGGACCTGGATGAGCTTTTGAAACGGGGTCGCAAGTATAACCGCGGGCAACTGGTGGAAGAACTCCGCAGCCGGGTCGGATCATTTGACGCCCAGATCACGGCAACGTTGGAGGTTGAAGACCCCCAGGTGCGTCAGGCGACAGTGGACCTGGGGACTTCGAGCGACGCGGTCCTGCGACTGGCGGGAGATCTTGAGAAACGGAGCTGGGAAAGGGTGCAGCGAAATCATGAGGAAGCCGGCGCTCTCTTGCGTCGGGCCGAATGGGTGCTGATCAGCATCTCGGCCCTCACTCTGCTGGTGAGCGTGTGGGTCAGTTTCATTCTGCCGCGCGCCGCCGTGCGGCCTCTGGTGGACCTCAAGGCCGCTGTCGATCACGCCGCGGCGGGCAACTACGAAATTGAGTTCGACCTGCAGGGTGAAGCGGAGGTCGTTCAGCTTGCGGCGAGCGTCCGCAACCTGATCGCGCACCTCCGCGAGAAGAAGAATAATTCGAGTCCCTCCCAGGGACCTTGAACGCTAAAGCAGCCGCTTTTCGGTGGGTCCAGGGCGGCAGCCGCCGGATGATTGTCTTTGCCATCCCCCCACTGGAAGTCTGCTGGAAAATGCGGTACGCTTGTTCCGCCAAGGAGACCACATATGAAGGGTAAAGCTGAAGTGCTGGAAGTCCTGTCCAAGATGCTGAAGGAAGAGTTGGGCGCTCTGAACCAGTACATGCTCCACGCGGAGATGTGCGAGAACTGGGGCTACACGCGCCTGGCGAGCCTCACCAAGAAGAATTCCCTCGGCGAGATGAAGCACGCCGAGAAGCTGATGGAACGCATCCTCTATTTGGAAGGGATGCCGAATCTGAACGAGGTGCCGAAGCTCAACATCGGCAAGGACGTGAAACAGCAACTGGAAAACGATCTGGCCCTCGAATTGAGTGCCGTGGCCGCTTACAACGAGGCCATAGCCACCGCTCGCAAGGCGGGCGACAATGGTTCGGCGGAGCTGCTGCAGGGGATTCTCCAGGACGAAGAGGCACATGTCGATTCCCTGGAGACCGAACTCGGTTTGCTCGAGCAGCTCGGCCTGCAGAACTACCTTACCGAGCAAATCGGCGCATAAGAGTCGGAAGACGACGGCGCGGAGCGGGCAACCACGGCGAATCCTGTCCTCGCCGTGGGCTCCTCGCCTATTTAGGAACCCACACCGAATTTGACCCAACAATTCGCGGCGGCGACGCGCGGAAGAGGTGTGGTGTCGTTACTGGGAGGCAAGCTTCGACTCGATCTCCCCGGCCACCTTCTCCGGCGGCTGGTCGCCGTTGACGCGCACCAGACGCCCCTGGCGCGCGTAGTACTCGATGGCCGGCTGCGTTTCCTTCTGGTAGGTGTCTAACCGCCGGCGGATCACCTCCTCCTTGTCGTCTGGCCGCTGGACCAATGTGGTACCGTCGGCGTCGCACAGGTTTTCCTTCTGCGGTGGCTGGAAGTAGATGTTGTAAGAGCGGTTGCAGCGCGGGCAGATCCGCCTTCCGGTCAGGAGCTTGAACAGACGTTCGGTGGGAACCTCGAGGAGGATGATGTGCGGGGGCAGGCCCTTGCGCTTCAGCAGCGCGTCGAGACTCTCCGCCTGCGCGAGCGTGCGCGGGTAGCCGTCCAGGATAAAGCCCCGCGCGCAGTCGGGCTGTGACAGCCGGTCCTCGAGAATCGGGTTCATCAAAGAATCCGGGACCAGTTGCCCGGCCTTCATATAGGTGTCGGCCTGGAGGCCGAGTTGCGTGCCGCGTCGCACCTGGTCCCGCAACAGGTCGCCGGTCGAGATGATGGGAATCGAGTGCCGCGCGGTCAGGCGCCGTGACTGCTCGCTCTTGCCGGCTCCGGGCGGCCCCAGCAGCACGACCACTCCGAATTCCTTTTCAGCTCCGCGCACCCATCGCGGTTTCAGAATCGTGAGGGCCGACGCGGCGCCAACCGCGCCGGTAGCTTCCTTCAGGAATCTGCGCCTTGAAACCTTCCTTGATTCTCTCTGCATAGCTCCCACCCACGCTCCCCGACGGGGAGCAACATGAATAGCCGTGGGTGCAACCCACGGATTTGATGCGTGCACCGATCTCCTTCCACCGACCCTGAAAGCGTCGAACCAATGCCCCACGCGGTGAACCCTCCAGGGTTCCAACAATTTCAATGGGCCGCGCGTTTCTTATGACTCTTTTCCCCGACACCGCTACCACTGTCCCCACGCCGGGTGGCGCATACATCGCCTCGAGTTCCATCTGCGCGGCACAGTCAAAGCCGATCCGGCCCGCCACCGACCTGTGATTCTCCACTGTTGTCGGTGCTTCCCGCCACGGGTCTCTCGGTCGGCGTGCAGGACGAGGGTATCTGTCAGGCTGACGGTAACGCGTCTGCAAACGCGGTGCAAGGGGGAAAGCGCAGTGACGAGCGACGAGAAGAGGAGGTTTCAGGTGTCGGGTATCAGGGAACGCAAAACCGGAAAAAGCCGCAACGCTGGACTGCGAGCGTTGCGCTACGTCAGAAAGTGAAGCGCGTTTCCAGCTCGATGCGCCGATTGGCAGTGGCGCCGCCGCCGAAGCCGCCGCCCAAGGCGTTCGAATGTCCAAACAATGGGGAACTCAGGTTACCAATGGGCGGCGACAGATTCACGTTGTTGAAGAGATTGTGGACATCGAGCGTGATTTCGATGTTGAAGCGCTTGTTTCCCCCCTCACCGTGGGGGCCGCGAGGTGGTCCTCCGCTGCTACTCAGCCCGCCCGGACCCAAGCCGCCTCCCGGAGGGCCTCTTCGGTGGCCACCACCTCCATGTCCGCCATGCCCGTCCGAAAATCCGCCCGTCGACCTGCTCACTTCCTGGCCAAACCCGAAGGTCTTGCTCAGGTGCATGTTCAAGCTGAATCGGCCCGGGCCATTGGCGTAGTTGCGCGGGATGATGGTCTGGTCAGGCATGGGGAGAGTGTCAAAAATCCCATAAGCGGTTTTCACCACACTCGCCCGAGTGAGATCCGTGGCGAAGGCCGGCCGATCGTTGAACAGGGAGTCTCCGTTCAGGTCCTTTCCCAAGCCGATGTTAAAGGGCATGCCGGAGGAGATTTGGAGGAAGGGGCTGATGCGGAAGCCGAGCGGCAAGGCAATCATGCCTCCCATGAAGAACCGCTGCCGGACGTCAAACCCGGCCCGGCCATACTCCGTGGTCAAGTCGTACTGGTTGGCGGGGAAACTGCCCGCTCCCTCGGCGTTGCTGCGCGCCCGGTTAATCATGTAGAAACCGAACAGCGAGTATTTCGGACTGATGCGGGCGTTGAAGTTGGTAATAAGCTGTTTCTGATTGAAAATCCCGCTCGATTCGTATTGGTAGATATTCTCGGTGGTGCCATAGGGCCGCACGCCGCTCGCCGGATTCTCCGGGTCGTAGGTGCCGGGCAGCGGCGCGTTGATGTTGCGCGAGCGCAGGATGCGGGTGCCGTGCGAGTTGGTGTAGGTGATGGCGATGGTGGTGTTCTTGGGCAACTGACGTTCGATCCCGATGGCAGATTGGACGGTATAAGGAGCCACGAGGTTTGGCGCCACGCGGCGAATCGTCTGCGGCACGGCGTTGCCCGCTAAGTCAGCGATGGGCGGAAGGTTGGGGAAGAAATCCGGGCTCGGAACCACATACAGCTGTTGGGTGATGCCGTTCAGGCGCAAGGCTTGAAGCGTCAGGTCCGCTGCGAAGCGATCATAGAAAACGCCCGCGCCGGCGCGCAGCACCGATTTGGGTTGCCCCGTCTTGCCCCGGCCAAGGCCCCAGGCCAGGCCAAAGCGGGGCGCGAAGTTGTGGCGGTCGCTGATCTGATTTTGCGTCTCATATCGGAGTCCGGAGCTCAGGCTGAGATTCGGCCGAACTCGCCAGTCATCTTGCAGGTAAAAGCCCACGTCAAACTGGTTGAGGCTAGCGAGCGGATTTCCGGCAATGATCGAGAACTGGCTCGCGCCGCCGCCCAAGGCGCGAATCTCCTCAGGCGTCAGACCATTCTCCAGACCGAGCAGGGTCACGCGATAAGCATCGAGGGACGTAAAGGTAAAGGCGCCATTGTAGGTTTGCAGGGAACGGTCCCACACGTAGACACCGCGCAGGCGGCCGCCCAACTTGACGAAGTGCTTGCTAATCGTCATCGAGGTCATGTTCTGGACCTCGTAGTGATCGTGGTTGGTCCTGCCCGGCCCCGCGCTGACCCCGCCGTCCGTGAAGGCCGCCAGCACCGAGATCGTGGGCTCGGAGTTGTCGCCGGTCTGAGCGTTGCGCTGACGAACATATTGGAAGCGTGTCTCATTCACGGCGCGGTCAGTGACCATCGCGGTGTCAGTGACTTGGACGCTTTGCTCCGTGCTACGCATGTCGTAGGCCTGGGAAGGCAGGGAAAACTGGCCGATGCCATTGTTGTCCGCGGCGCGTTGCGCGTAGCTGTAGCGCGCCACGAGGGTATTCTTGGGAGTCAGTTGAAAGTCTAGGCGCGGGCTGACCGTCGTGCGCCAGGTGGGATTCAGGACCGCCTGGCTGAACGGCGTAACATTGAAGGCCGAATCAAGTATGAGCGCGTTGACCGCGGAGACTTCGCCCACGTCGCGCCGCTCGGCATCCACGAAGAAGGAAGCTTTCTTGCCCAGCGGGCCGCCCAGGTTGCCGCCGAATTGGCGTGACTGGTAAGGCGGCTTGGTGGGGGCAAACGGGTTGCGCGAATTGAAAACCGCATCACCGAAGTCAAAGAAGGCCTGGCCGTGGAACTTGTCGGTCCCAGGTTTGGTGAAGATCTCAATCCGCCCGAAACCAAGCCGGTCGTATTCCGCGGCGAAGGGGCTCTGGTTGACGCGGATTTCCCGAATCGATTCCTTCGGCGGCAGGCGACCGTCGGTGAAGCCGTCAATGTAGATCTGGCCTCCGTTGGGTCCGGCCGCGGGCCCTGCCAACGCCTGTAGCTCATCCTGCAAGTCGTCGGGGTTGTCGGAGAGGGCCTTAAGGTCGTCACCCTTCAGCACTATCGCCCCGACCGTGCTCGTGGGGCTGACACTGACTTCCGAGCTCTCGCCCTTTACCGTGACCTTCTGCTTTTCCAGGAACACCACCAGTTCCACATCCACAACCTGGGGCTGGCCGCGGGCGATCACGACGTCCGGCTTCTCGAAGTTCGCAAAGCCCTTCACCTGAATCCGCATCGTGTAGGTGCCGAGCGGGAGATCACGGAAAATGTATCGGCCCTCTTCGTTGGTTTGGGCCTCGTGTGTCGCTCCGTCGGCTCCAATGACCGTAACCGTGACGGCCGGCACGACGGCACCGGAAGGGTCCGTGACTTGACCACGCAGGCTTACCTCGCCGGACTGCGCGAGGAGCGCGCCGCAAAGGAAAGATGACGCCAGCATCGCCAACAACGTGCGTTCCACACATCGAGTAAGAGCGGACATTCCTAGATCCTCCAGAGATTCTTCCTAAAAGCAGGCGTCTCGAAATCAGAAACTGGAAATTCGTAACTGGAAACTCGAAATTCGAAATTTGAAAAAGGAAAAAGCAAAGTAGCTTCGCCGCCGATAGACGGACGCAAGCGCGCGCATCTGCAGGTTTTCAAATG
>JALHUF010000373.1 GCA_022866195.1 Terriglobia bacterium | reverse complement strand
GGGCGAGATCACGGCGCGCATCAACGAGCTCGCATTCGAGTGGCTCGATGCGCCGATCCTGCGGGTGACGGCTGTGGACGTGCCGCTTCCTTACTCGCCGCCGCTCGAGGAATACTTCTTGCCGAATGCGCAGAAAGTGATCGCGGCGGCGAGGAAGCTCGCCGCCTATTGAAAGATTGAGCGATTGAGTGATTGTGTGAATGAAGGGCTGGGTGATTGATCGAATGAATTCCCATGGAAGGCTGCGTGCGCGGTGCCGTTGGGCTCTTCAATCGTCATTCCCTCAATCACTCAATCACTCAATGACTCCATGAATCAATGAGTCAACGCGAGGAGCGCATGCCCACCAAGGTCATCATGCCCCAGATGGGGGAAAGCGTTGCGGAGGGAACGGTCACCAAGTGGCTGAAGAAGGTGGGGACGCGCGTGGAACGCGACGAGCCCCTCTTCGAGATTTCCACCGACAAGGTGGACGCGGAAATCCCGGCGCCCGCTTCGGGCGTGCTCACCGAGATCGTGGTGAAAGAGAACGAGACGGTGCCGGTGAACACGGTAGTGGGTTGGATAGATAGCGAAGCGGCGGAAGCGGCGGCCGGCGAAGCCGCGGCGGCCAAGGTGCAAGCTCCCCCTGCCGCGCCGCCAGCGGCGCGACCCGCCGGTCGCCCAGTGCTGCCCGTGCCGCCTGCAGCCCCGGTTGCCGCTGCCCCCGGCCCTGCGATGCAAGCACCTGCGCCGCCTCTCGCCGCCATCCCCGCGCCCCCTGCGCCACCGCCCGCCGGCAAGGCTCGTTCCTCGCCCCTGGTGCGACGCATCGCGCGCGAGCACAACGTGGACCTCACGCAGGTCCGGGGCACCGGGTTGGAAGGCCGGATCAGCAAGAAGGACATCCTCGCTTATCTGGCGCACCCGGCGGCGGCTGTGGCTGCCGTCCCCGGGCCGCCTCAAGCGCCGGCGGGTGGGCGCATGGTCTTCACTGGGCCCACCGAAGTCGTGCCCATGACGCCTATGCGCCGGCAAATCGCCGAGCACATGGTGGCGAGCAAGCGAACCTCGGCGCACGTCAGCACCGTTTTCGAAGTGGAGATGACCCGAATCGTCGAGTTGATGGCTCGCCAGGGAGAGGAATTCGAGCGTCGCCACGGCCTGAAGCTCACCTACACGCCTTTCTTCGTGCGCGCCGTGGTCGAGGCCATGCGGGAATTTCCTATCGTCAATTCTTCGGTCGAAAGCACGAACATCATCTACCGGCGCGATATGAACATCGGGGTCGCCGTGGCGCTGGAAACGGGATTAATCGTGCCCGTGATCAAGCACGCGGACGAGAAAAACTTCCTGGGAATTGCGCGGGCGGTGAAGGACCTGGCCGAGCGGGCCCGCACCAAGCATCTGAGCGTGGACGACGTACAGGGCGGCACGTTCACCATCACCAATCCCGGCGTCTTCGGCGGTCTGTTCGGAACCCCGATCATCAACCAGCCCCAGGTAGCCATCCTGGGTGTGGGCGCCATCGAGAAGCGTCCGGTGGTACGCCAGGATGCCATGGCCATCTGCTCGATGGTCTACCTGGTGCTCACGTTCGACCATCGAATCATCGACGGCGCGCTGGCCGACCAGTTCATGGGCCGCGTCAAAGCGCTGCTGGAAAACTGGGAAGAGCCGATGGTGTAGCGGCGGCCTTCAGGCCGGCACGTCTTGGTGGCAGGTTGAAGCCTGCTGCTGCAACCCGCGCGACTCAGGGTATAACGCTCGGCAGTCGGGCGACCAGACCTTCCATATCCTCGATACAGGCATTGGGATTCACGCCGCGCTCCCGGAGTGCGGGAAGCACCGACGGCAGATTCATCGCGAAGAACCGCTTGCCCTCCTCGCGGCTGCCCAGCACAGCGAAGCTGACGGCCACCGTTTGCAGCAGTTGGAGCGAGCGCTCGCGTGGCCGCGACCACTTCTGCAGATTCTGGCGGAGCAGGGTTTGAAGATAGTCCGCGTGTTTGGAGGTCTGGTCGGTGTACTGCCCGTTGACGTAGTCGAAGACGGCCAGTACGTCGGGGGCGTCGGCGGGCAGGCCGCAGAGCGTCCGGTACGACCGGTGGGCGACCAGCTCCCAGGCGGGGTCCTTGTCCACCTTGCGGACGTCCAACCCTTCGAAGGGCAAGCCGTCCAGCCCGCTAAGGGAGCCAAGCACCTTGACAGAGTCTGTCCCCAGCTCGACCACGGTGGCCGTCGTGCAGCACTGTTCTCCGCCGGAGTATTGCCCAATGATGATGTCGGCCTCGGGAGTCCCCGCCAGACTGCGCGTATAGGCGGGCCGGGTGCGGCCGCCCGGGGCGGAAAGGCCGTTTCGCCCGGCGAAATCGTAGAGGGTCGTCCAGGGCTCCTTGGACCCTTCCAGGGTTTCCAGTTTGAAGACGGGTTTGTTGGCGCGGTCGTAAATGACGAAGCGGCCGGGAGCAAACAGCAGCGGGGCCGGGCTGGCGCGGTACAGGCCGGCACGATAGGGGCCCAGGCGAAACGTCTTCACCTTCGCATAGCCCGCAATCTCCGGCGCCTCGCCGCGCAGGCCGGTGGTGGTCAGGATGAACTCGCCGGCCGAAGACGCCATCTCTTTGAGGCTGACCAGTTGCCAACGGCGCTGCACCACCAGAAAGGCCAGCAGCACCGCCGCGGCCACCGCGACCGAAATAACGCTTTCCCCCTTCTGCATAACGCCCCGGTAGTGACCCGCGCGGCGACCCGTGACGGGCAGAATAGATATCGTTCAAATCGCCCGTTTCATTTAATCATTTCTTGCGACAATTGTCATGAGAGGGAAGAATGAAACGGCGGGAGTATTTGGCAGAAAGTTAATCCGGTGCGCGGCGGAAAGAATCCAGCGTCCAGACGTCGTCCTCTTCGTTGTGCCGCAAGACATAGAGGTTATTGTCGTCGGCGCGCACCTTGAAGCAGCGATAGCCCACGCCATACCACCGGTCAAGGATTTCCTTCACCTCGTACGTGCGCCCCCCGGGCGCCTGCGGCGTGAAACGCAGCGGCCGCTCGTCGGCCCGGTAGCCGGCATAACATTCAACTTTGAGGCGCAAACTCAATTCCGCCACCTCAACGGGAATTGTAACGCAGGCCTCGCCCTTCGGCCCCGCGGGTTTTCCCAGGTTAGGGGTGGCGGATAGTGGCCGAGCGGGTGAGCGCTGCAGAGGCAACCGGGCATGATGTCCCTTGACGTTTTGGACACTATATAGTATACTAGTAACTTGGGCTTACGGGCAGGAACCTTGTCGGTGCCACTGGTTCATCAAAGTCTGTCCGAAGTGCGCTCCAAACGGAGGTGCGACAGTTGAGATCCCGCAGGCTACAGCCGACGCAAGGGAGCGCTGAACCTTCTCTTCTTGGCCTTGGCCCACAGGCGTAACCGCGGTGTTTCAGTTGAGCATTGGAAGAGAGGCCCTAGTAACTTTAAAAAATGGACGAACGAAGCCGGAATGTTATTGAAAATAAAGGATCGGGCTCAAAGAATCTCCAAAACGAAGCCGAAATGTCATTGAAAAAAAAGGCTTAGGTGTGGAAAGTCGATATCTTACTGAAAACACAGATGGTTAGGCCATAATGGCAAGTCAATAGAAGAGACAGAAGGCCCGAAATCCGGCTGCTATGCCATCAGCTCTCGGCGAACGGATTGCGCATAGTCGTCCACCGTGGCCAGAGGCTGGACGGCGATCCGGCCTTCTTCCAGAATCCGCTGCGAGAACCGGGCGGCTTCGTCTTCCGCCGCCGCTAAGGCTTCGACGACCGCCGTCAGCTCAGCCCGCTCCCTCCCCCGCACGCGATCCAGCGTGTAGACCAGGACCTTGGCCAGCTCCGAGTCGCGCTTGAGAGAAAGCGCGTGGACGAACTTCGCCACACCGTTCGGCTTGTAGCCGTAATCAAACACGAACGGGTCGCCGGAATTCCAGCGTGAGGCGGGAATGCTCTTCTCAAACCGTTTCAGATCCCAGACCCCAGCACGCACGAAGGCCGTCTTCAACCGCTGCTTGACGTACAGCCGCGTGTCTTGAGGCAGCGGGCCGCTGACGCGCTGGCCGACGTAGCGCGCGAACAGGCGCTGAATCTCCGCCTGCGGGTCGGCGAGAAAGCAGGTGCGCGGCGGCGTCAACTGGATGAGGTTGGAGAACGACTCCTGCATCTCGCGGATGTACCCTTCCAAGTCGCTTTCGTGCGCGTCGATCTGCTGCTCGAAGTCCTCCTGAAGCTCGCGCAGGAATTCCAGGTCGGCCTGGGGGTGGAAGCGCTTGATCCGCCGCCAGTCATCCGTGAACAGACAGCCCAGATAGTGCTCGGCGGGGCTGTAAAGAAGCAGGCCGATGTTCACGCACTCATCCCGCACCAGGTCGGGAACATACCGGACCAGGAAGAACGAGCATTGCTTCGGCTTGCTTTCTTCTACCATACGCTTCATGCCCCAGGCAGGCCGGGGCCAAGCTCACGCCCAGTTCGGGAAGGGCGCAAGCGAGCTGTTCCTCGCGTCGATTAACGCTTGCCGCACCCGCCGCCGCCGCTCGTACAGCCGTTCGATCAGGCGCAGCAATTGCGGCGGCTGCTCGCCGCACCACTCCGCCGGGATGTCATGCACGCAGCTCTCCAGTTCCGACGTCTCCAGGTTCTCCACGCGGGAAAGAAAAGGCTCAAAAGACTGTAACCCGCGGACGCTTTCGTAAACCAGCCGACGCGGATAAATGCCGCGGATAGGACTGTCGGGGAAGCTCCAGTCCCCGTCGTTGAAACAGAAGCCGTGATCAATGAGCGCTGCCGAGTAGGCCGAGCCTTCCTGGTCCACGGAGCGATAGAAAATCGCTTGGCGGCCATTGCAGTTGCAGGTCCACTTGTCAAAGACGAATGCGCCCAGGAAAGTGGGTGCCAGATCCTTGACCCGTCGCAGCAGTCGGTCGGGAAGGAAATCCACCACCAAGGTTTGGCTGGGAATGCCGGGGAAACGTGAGCCGAATTGCAGCCCGGCGGCGCAGCGTTCGCGGCGGGAGCCGATTTCCAGCTCCAGCAGCGGATTGCCCGCAATGAGCTCGGGAGAAACCTCCACGAAGGCCGGGAGGGGGACGGGCAGGCCGATCAGCAAGGCCAGTCGGCCGGCGAGCATTTCGTTGGCCAGAACGCGGACGTGCTGAGGATTGTTCTGAAACTTGACGACGTAGTCCCCGCCGTCTTCGCAGCGCAAAAGGTGGGGCTGGGATGCTCCGCGCATGCGCCGCACAAACTCCACGGCGCGGATCCGCAGCACCTGAGAACACTCCGTGGGTTGGGCCCCTGCCCGCTCGCTCTGGATGCCTGGGCCGTTTCCAGACCAGCCCGGCCGATGATGGGATGACATTGTTTTGGGCAGCCGCGACTGCCGAGCCACCAGAGAGATCTTTGGTTGAAACCCTCTGCCGGCATCCGGCAGTCACAACTCCACGTCCGCCACTACAGCAGTCCAGCAGGTCTCGAAGGGAGCGCTTGCCTAACGGCGGCGGGCTTTCTTCTTGGCCGCCGGCTTCTTGGCCTTGCGGGCTTTGCCGGCTTTCTTGGCCTTGGGCTTGGCCTTCTTCGGCTTGCGAGCCGGCTTGGCCACTGGCTTCTTGGGCGCGACCTTCTTGACCGGCTTCACCGCCGGCGCGGCGGGTTTTGCCGGCACCTCCGGCGCGGGGGCCGGTACTTCGACAGGGGGCGCTGGTGCGGCAGGCTTCTCTGCCGGTACGGTCTTTTCAGCCTCGTATGCCATTTCCTCCTCCAATTCTTCCCCTTCCTCGCCGATATCCTCTTCCTCTTCTTC
>JALHUF010000372.1 GCA_022866195.1 Terriglobia bacterium | reverse complement strand
CTCGACCAGACGTTTGTTCTTAGCGAAGGAAGCGGCGGTCGCGCTGTCCTCGAGGATACCCAGCAAGGCAAACAGTATAGACTCACGGACGACCGCCTGGAGGAGCTCAAGAACAAAGGGGAAATGATGTATGAGGAGGTGACCAAGTATTATGCCCTGCAACTCGACTCTGTGGGTCCAGGGCTTGCCGTCGGATTGACCCAACCAGTTCTAAGCCAGCTTCCGTGGGTGTTGATGTACTACCCAGAGTATGTGCTGCCTTGCTCGAGTACCGCCACCACAGCGGCTGCGGAGACCAGGAGCAAGCAGAGGTAGCACTGGCCTATTCCTCGACGGCAGGAAACCTCCTGCGTCGGAGACGGGGAGGGAACATGTTACGCAGAGGCGGGGAGGCCCATGTTGCCGACCGGCCTCGAAATCCGAATTGAAATCCCGGGTCGAATGCAAGGTCGCGCACGAGGGCGCGGAATTGCTGGTTAGCTTTCCGGGCCACCGAACTAAAGAACTCGTAGAACGGCAAACTACGTTTAAGAGGGTATGAGTATGAAGTTCAATGCCGAAACTTTCGCCGAATCGAAAGTACCCAGGAGTTCTGCGGCCGAGCCCGTCGACAGAGGTCTTCCGAAGCAGGCAAGCCTGCTGGCTTGTCTTGTTTTCTTGTGGGTGGTGTTTTCCCAATGCCCTTACGCGGGCCAACTGTCTGTGGATGAAATCTTGAAAAAGGTGAGCGAAACTTATCAAAACCTGGAGAGCTATCAGTTCGTCGCCGAACAGAAGACCGAACTTGCGGCAGCTGGATCAATTGAGTCTGCGGGTGGCACTGCTTATTCTAACTTCCACAAATCCATGGATTCCGAAATCGAACTCGCGGCAGTTAAGCCCGGGAAGGTCCGCCTCATGGTAAAGGATGAGAGGCGTGAGGTCCTTCTAGTGAGCGACGGCGAGACGACTTGGACGTACATGCCCAGGCAGAAACAGTATACCGAGGAATCGGGGCTCCCTCCGGACGCTGCGCAGGGACCCCAGGCCGCGGGGAACACGGGAACGCCCATCCTCAGCGAGTACCAGAATTTTCTGGTCAATCGCTTTCGAGGCCTTGCCCAATACGGTCCAACCGCTACGCTGGAGAAGGACAACCGAATCAAGATTGGCAATGACAAGATCGAGTGTTACGTCGTAAAGATACAAACGCCGCAGGTTAGGCACAAGATCTGGGTTGATAAACAGCGCTTCCTCGTTTTGCGTTTTGAGGAGACCCCCGAACGCCCTCGGGAGGGGATAACCTATCAGTCAGCTATCTCGGTCAACATGAAAGAGGCCAGCGTGAACACGAAGTTGGAGGACAGCCTGTTCAAATTCACGCCTCCTGAGAAGGCCACAAAAGTCCCGTCGCTGAGTCGCCCAGGCAAGAACAAGTAGCTCGGACCTGTTCTCCAGGTTCGCGGGCTGGGCGCGCCGTGCCTGCACTTTGTAGTGCGGCGCCGCCGACACCTCGTTCTCCGGCGGGCCACACCCGCACCTGCGACAGCGGGAGCAAGGCTCCCGAAGAACAAGGCGGAAGCAGAGCTTCCGCACTCCAGGTCGTTCTGCTGGAACGTCTCTACGAGGGCGGACCCGCGGACGCCCGGCTCGCCTTTCAATTGCATATCTGAGAGTGCAAATCCAAAATGGCAAATCCAAAATCACAAATTGAAGATGCGGCCGTAGTTTCGCGGCGCAAAACCGCGAAGAATTCAGACAGAACGAATCCATCGTGGCTACGCCTGTGGTAGGATTTCGGCATGCGACGCATACTACTCGGTTTTCTGTTTCTCCTCGCTTCCGTCACGCTCGGGGCGGCGCAGACGCTTAACGTTTACTTTGTGGACGTGGAAGGCGGGCAGGCGACCCTGCTGGTTTCCCCGGCGGGTGAATCCCTGCTGGTGGATGCCGGCTGGCCCGGCTACGCGGGCCGCGACGCCGACCGCATCGTGGCCACAGCCAAGGCCGCCGGCGTCAAGCAGATTGACTACTTGCTCGTAACCCACTATCACCTGGACCACGTCGGCGGCGTCCCGCCCCTGGCGGAGAAGATTCCCCTCATCCACTTTGTGGACCACGGGCCGAACATCGAGACCACCAAGGACGTCGAGGAACTGTTCGCCGCCTATCGCCCGGTGCGGGATAAGGGCCAACACATCGTGGTGAAGCCCGGCGACAAGATTCCGATCAGGGGGCTGGACGTGGAGGTGCTAGCCGCCGCGGGTAAACTGATTGCTGCGCCACTCCAGGGGGCAGGCGCGCCGAATCCCTTGTGTGCGTCAACCCAGCTCCACGCCCCTGATCCGACGGAGAACGCGCAGTCGGTGGGGATTCTGATTCGCTTCGGGCTATTCCGCCTGCTCGACCTGGCCGACTTGACCTGGAACAAGGAGCTGGAGCTGGCCTGCCCCGTCAACCGGATTGGTCATGTGCAGGTCTACCTCTCGACGCATCACGGGATGAACCTTTCCGGTCCGGCGGCCATCGTGCACGCACTGGCTCCGCGCGTGGCCATCATGAACAACGGGGCCAGAAAAGGTGGCAGCCCCGACGCCTGGCAGATCGTGCGGAGTTCGCCCGGGCTGGAAGACATCTGGCAACTTCACTATGCGGTCGAGGCTGGTAAACAGAACAATGCCGCCGAGCAGTTCATTGCCAATCCCGGAGAGGCTTGCCGGGGCTATGGGCTGAAGCTCTCCGCCGACGCCGATGGTTCCTTTACGGTAACCAACACGCGCACGGGATACACGAAGCGCTATCAGCCCAAGTAGCCACAGCACGATTTTTGTGCTGTGGGCTTTTCTTCCAATAAAGAACCCACGGCAAAGAGAGCTTGCCGTGGCTACAAGCTAACCACTGATCTCATCATGAGAATTGCTCTCTCAGTTTCCGACAAAGAAAAGGCCAAAGGAACAAGCTCACCTTACTTCCGCGCGCTGCTGGCTGTGGGCGCAGCGCCGGAGGAGCTCGAGCTGGTAACTGCCGCCGACGCGCGCCGGGTCCGAGCCGGGGATCTGGACGGGATTCTTTTCGCCGGGGGTGGCGACCTTGCTCCGGCGCTTTACGGCGAGAGGGAGAAATACGCCAACCTCCGCGTGGATCGGGCGCGGGATGAGTTTGAGCTGGCACTGCTGGAGGCGGCACTGCACCACCGGCTGCCTGTGCTGGGCATCTGCCGCGGCTTGCAGATGATTAATGTGAAATTCGGCGGCACGCTCTACCAGGATTTGAAGGGCGACGCGGCAACAGAACTCGAGCACCAGCAAGCCGGCAGCCGCAGCGACGCCACGCATGCCGTCACGCTGACCGATACGGAATCGCACCTGGCGGCAGCTTTCCGGGGAAGTTGTCAGGTGAATAGCCTGCACCATCAGGCCATCAAGCGGCTGGGGCGCCCTGCGGCCCAGAGCCTGCGGGCGGCGGGCTGCGGGCTCAGAGTCACTGCCCGCTCTGAGGACGGACTGGTGGAGGCGGTGGAAGCTGCGGACGACTATCCTTACCTCGTAGCTGTGCAGTGGCATCCCGAGGAGATGACCGACCGGCCCGAGCAGCGGGAGATTCTGGAGCAGTTCCTCGCGCGCTGCCGTGACTATGCCGCGCGGGGGGGAGAAAACGCGCCGTAGTTATCACCCACGGCACGTCCCTCGTGCCGTGGCCTCTGTTCCTATCCCTAGAGAACCCCTTCTTACCCAGACCCTCTAGCCAAACCGCAGGCAACAGGCTATCCTTAGTTCGTCGCGAGGACTCCCGAGAGCTCCTGCCAGGGTGAAGCGATGCAGGCCAAAATTAACTTCTTGAAGGGCGATATCACAGACATGGCGGTGGACGCGATCGTGAACGCGGCCAACACCGACCTGGTGCTAGGGGCCGGCGTTGCCGGAGCCATCCGCCGCAAGGGGGGAAGCAGGATTGAGGAAGATTGCGACGCCGTCGGGCCGATTCGCCTGGGCGAGGCTGCGGTCACCACGGGCGCCAATCTCCGCGCCAATTACGTGATCCATGCCGCGAGCATGCGCCTGGGCGGGCAGACGACGGCCGATTCGCTGCGCCTCGCCACGCGCAATACGCTGCTGCGTGCCGAAGAGAAAACCATCAAGAGCCTCGCCTTCCCGGCCATCGGCACGGGTGTGGCCGGCTTTCCCATGGAAGAGGGCGCGCGCATCATGCTTACGGAAGTTCTCCAGCACCTCAAATCGCGCAGCAGTTTGGAGAAGATTTACTTCGTGCTTTACGACGACGCGGCGCTCCAGGTGTTTGAAGACACTTACAGGCAATTGACCGCACGCCCGGCAAGCCACGAATGAACAGAGACCCTTCGGCGGGACGAAACAAGCTAGTTTCCCCTGTTCCCTATTCCCTGTTCCCTGTAACCTGAACCCGTGGATCAAACACCGCTCAAGACCTTTCTCCTTGAAACCTTACATCGCTCAGGCCCAATCACTTTCGAACGCTACATGTCGCTTTGTCTTTACCACCCTGAATATGGCTACTACATGCAGGGTCAAGACCGGACGGGCGTCGCCGGGGACTACTTCACCAGCCCCGACCTCCACCCCATCTTTGCGCGGCTAGTGGCGCGCCAGGCGGTGGAAATGTGGGAGATTCTGGGGCGGCCGACGCCGTTCACCTGGGTGGAGCTGGGTCCCGGTCGCGGCTGGTTTGCCCGGGACTTCCTGCGCTGGCTGAAGACGGCACAGCCGGATTTGTTTGCGGCGCTGGATTACGTCGCCGTCGAATCCGGGCCGCAGCAGCGCCTGCGCCTGCAAGCACGGCTGGCAGAGGACCGGCTCGCGGACAAAGTCCGGATATGCGCGTCCCTGGAAGAGTTGGCGCCGCGGACTGGCTGCTTCTTCTCGAACGAACTGGTGGATTCCTTTCCGGTTTCTGTGGTCACGCGCGCCGGGGGAGAGCTGAAGGAGATTTACGTGGCCGCCGACGGCGAATCGTTACGCGAAGTACCTGGCCCCCTCAGCGATTCCCGCCTGGCGGCGGCCGTGGCTCACTACGGGAGTGAACTGGAGGAGGGTAACCGTATGGAGGTGAACTCGCGCGCGGTGCGGTGGATGCGTTCCGTGGCGCAGAGGCTGACGCGGGGATTCGTGGTCACCATTGACTATGGCGATTTTGCGGAGTACCTCTACACTCCGGACCG
>JALHUF010000371.1 GCA_022866195.1 Terriglobia bacterium | reverse complement strand
CGGCTACGAAGCGGCCCTCGGTTTTCTTCTCCCCTTCGCCGGCGATAGTGCCCGCCACCGCCACGCTGAGCGGCCCCTTGGTGTCTTTGCCGGCGCGATACCTGACTTCGCGCACCTTCGGATCGAAGTCCGCCACCCCGAAGCTGTCGGGAGAAGTCTCGCAGAGGGACTCAGCGCTCACGCCCGCCTTGTATTCCTTGCCAACCTCAAACGAACGCGTGAGGGGAAACAGCGTGGCGGTCCGCGCCAGCGGTTGGACAATGGGGCTGGAACCATACTTCAGGATGAGCGGCATGCTGGGACTGGCCCCCACCAGTTGCGCCACCGGATTCTCGTCAATCGCCAGGTCGTTCCGCAGGGTCACGTTCCAGTCCGCCAGAAGCTTGGCGAGGTTCGTGAGTTCCATGCCGGGGTCGAGCAGAAACAGGGCCCGCCCGCCGCCCGTCAGATACTTCTTGATCGTCTCGACTTCCTGAGCGAGGAAATCATTGCGCGGGCCGGCGATGACGAGCAGGGAGCAGTCGGCCGGAACCTCCATCTTCTGGAGCAGCACCAGGGTCTTCACCTGACGGTTTTCGTTTTCAAGCTGCTTCTTGACTCTGCCGTACCCGGCGCGGTCGGAACTGTCCACGTCTCTCTCGCCGTGTCCCTGAATGAAATATACGGTCTTCTGCCCCTTCAGCAGGCGGACGATGGCATTGGTCACTCCCTCTTCCGTGGAACTCTGGGCTTCGAAGTGTCTGTCCCCACCCGCCACGACGACGGTTCCGTAGTTGCGTATGCCGAATTGCCCGGCGAGGGAAGGCTGGCGGTCGGGGTCGACGTAGCGCACGGTGACTCGATGCGTCAGCGCGGAGTAGTTGTCCAGAAGATCGCGCCGCCCACGGAAGCCGCTCTCGCGATCAAAGACGTAGATCGTGAGGTCATTCTTCAGCTCCTTCAGCACCTTCGTCGTCTGGGGCGACAGGCTGTACGACTGGTTGGGAGTCAAGTCCCACCGGCGGTTGTGGCGGTCCACAAACCAGTTGGC
Organism: Terriglobia bacterium; assembly: GCA_022866195.1. Classification (GTDB taxonomy): domain Bacteria; phylum Acidobacteriota; class Terriglobia; order UBA7540; family UBA7540; genus JALHUF01. The sequence goes on along the minus strand of JALHUF010000371.1, from coordinate 752 downwards.
CAGGACGACGATAGCCACTGCCACGGCCGTGTAAACGGCGAGGTTCACCGCTTCCAGGAACCGCTCGCCCCTGCGCCCGAGAATGCGATCTTTCCATGCCATGGTTACGGCCTCCCTTTCAGGGCTTCAATGGAACGCGCGGTCAGGAAAATTCCCAGCACAATAACGGAAAGGTAGTAGGTCAGGTCGCTCAAATCGATGACCCCTCTGGCGAAATTGTGGAAGTGAGTGGTCAGAGCCATGTAAGACAAGACCCGCCCGGCCGTGCTGCTGGAATAGGCAGTGACCCAGTCCAGCACGTAGAGCAGAAGAAAGACCTCCGCCGTTACGCTGGCGGCGATGATCTGATCCTTGGTGAGCGTGGAAATCCACATGCCCAGAGCCAGCAGCGCTCCGCCATAGAGGAAAAGTCCCAGGGCTTCCGCCAACAAGGGCTTGGCGTGGGGATTCCCATAGAGAAAAAGCACGCCGATGTAGAGGAAGGTCAAAACAACCAGGACCGAATAGAAGCCCACCGCGCCCAGAAATTTCCCCAGAATGATTTGCAGCCCGGTCAAGGGCGAGGTGAGGAGCAGCTCGATGGTCCCGGATTTCTTTTCCTCCGGAAACAGCCGCATGGTGATGGGAGGAATGAAGAGCAAGGTCCAGGCCGCGAAAAAGGTCACCGCCTCCGGTATCCCGTACATCATCGCCCCCGGACGGCACGCCGGCGTCCTCCAGGAGATCCTGGACGGGAAAGAGACGGGCACCCT
>JALHUF010000370.1 GCA_022866195.1 Terriglobia bacterium | reverse complement strand
GTGGGTGAAGGGTCGCCCGACGCGCGTCTATGCTGCATCCCTTAAGCTCAAAACCGACCAGCACAACGCGGTCGAGGACGATGCCGTGGTCCTGCTTGAGTATCCGGATGCCACCGCCATCCTCATGCCCTCCTGGGATTGGCCTTACGGGAAAGGCCAGGTGGAAATCTTTGGGCCGAAGGGCAGCTTTCTGGTAATGGGTGATGGCTTGCTGTTTCAGCCCGCCCATAGTGATGCCGAGACCAAGAATCCGCAGGGCAAGCCAGTCGAAACGCAGCCACTGCCTCCCGAGAAGCGCAACGGGGTGGCTTACTTCCTTTACTGCATTCGGAACGACAAGCCGATTGAGGGGCCGGTGGCGGCGCAGTTGAATGTCGGCGTCAACGAGATTATCGACGCGGCCAAAGAATCGATTCGCACCGGCCGCGCCGTGGAGCTGAAACGCTAGTCACTGCGGACGACGTGGGTTTCTGCGGGAGTTTGCTGCCAAGAGGTCCGCCCGGCGCGCTTCGCCACTAGGCTTTCTCGTCGGCGCTCGCCTGCCGAGCACGCCTCACGGCAGCGGCGCGACCAGAGCTCGGCTGACCTAAACCCCCAGGCTTATATCTGGCACACCGTGCGGCAATGTGCTAGACTGCCACCCTAAGCAAAAGACATTCCGCGTCGCAGCTTAGTGTTCCTAGGGGTTGAGGTGAAGAATCTGCGCATCACCCTAGTTGAACTACCCGCAACCGTTGACGGCCGTCTGGAAGGCCGGACAGCAAAGGATATCTACTCGTTGCTCCGCTTGCCGGCTCGCGGCGTGCCTTTGCTGGAGGCGATCTGCCGCAAGGCGGGCTACGCCGACACTGTCACACTCGACCCGCAATACAATCGCGTAGCAGGGCGCCTCGACGTCGACGACTGGCGACGCCTGGCCGAGACGGATGTCCTGGGACTGTCGATCATCACTCGCACCGCCAATCAGTCGTTTGAACTCGCTGAGCGCGTCCGCGCCCTGAACCCGCGCGTGAAAGTCATCTTTGGCGGCCCACACCCCACGGCGCTTCCTGACGAATCTCTCCAGTTCGGTGACGTCGTCGTGACGCACGAGGGCGACCAAACGTTACCGGTCGTCCTGGAACGCTTGGGTGATGACTTCGAGAGTCCGGACCTTCGCGACGTGCAGGGAGTGTGCTGGCGCAGCCCCGGCGGCGAAGTTGTTTACAACCCGGACCGCCCCTACTTGACCACCGCAGAACTCTCCGCGCTGCCTTTTCCGGTCTACTCGCCGCGGGTGAAAAAGGGCATCACGCACAACGTCGTAAACACCTCGCGCGGCTGCCCGTATGAATGCGAGTTCTGCTCGGTGATCGAGAACTTCGGGCGCGGCTTCCGCTTCCTGGACGACGACGCGACGGTGGCGCTGATCCGTCACACCATCGCCCTGAATGGCAAGCCGATATTCTTCGGCGACGACATCTTCGCCGCCGACGGCAAGCGGACGACGCGATTACTGGAGCGGTTGCTCGCCGAGGGCGTGCGCATGCCGCGCTGGTTCGCCCAGGTGCGCGTGGAGGCGGCGCAAGACGGCGAGCTATTGCGCCTTATGAGGCGCGCCAACTGCGCCACGGTCTGCATTGGTCTGGAATCCGTGAACGAGGAGACGCTCAAGCTTTACCACAAGCACTCGACGCTGGAAAAGAATCGCCAGGCCATCGCCGCGTTCCACGAGGTGGGGATTCGCGTCCACGGGATGTTTGTGCTGGGTTCAGACGCGGACACACCCCAGACCATCGCCGACACGCTGCAGTTCGCGCGCCAGACGCGCCTTTCCACGGCCCAGTTCTTCGCCCTCACCGCGGTCCCCGGCCCTCCCCTCACACGCCGCCTGGCGGAAGAGAAACGGATCATCGCCTGGGGCGATTGGCAGTACTTCGACGCCCAGCATGCGGTCGTCTGCCAGCGCCGGATGAGCCCCCTGGAGCTTCAGGAGGGCATTTTCCGCATCTCCCGGGAGTTCTACTCGCTGAGCGAAGCCTTTCGCCAACTGCTGCGCGGCTCGCATCGCTGGTTCAATTTCGCTATTCGGGTCCAGGGCAGCTTCCTTACTCGCCGCATCGAGCGCGACAACGAGCCTTTTGTGCAGGCGCTTGAGAGGTTCGAGAGCGTCCGCGCCGAGGTGGCGGCGGAGCTTGACCGCCTGCTCGCGCAGGGACGCGCCGCGCTGCGGGATTTCGCGGTGGGATTGGAGGACCGGCAAGCGCGCGCCCGGGCCTACCTCCAGCACCTCTCCGGGGAATTAGAGGCTACCTACGCGCGCCTCCAACTCGAGCTGGTCCCCTACGGCCATGCGCTGCGGGAGATGGCGGGGAAGATGCTGGAGAAACACGTCCAGGCCCTTTTCAGCCAAGTGCCCCCGGCCACGCCCACGCGGTAAGAGGCGACAAAACCGAGGAATTTCCTGCCCTTTCTCTCCATCAACCACGCGCGCCGCGAGCCAGCCGGCCGCGTGCCGGCGTTCGGCAACGCAGTCCCGATGGACGATGCTCCCCTGTCAGGTGAGGAAAACTCATTTGCCGCGGACGATGCGCCCGTGGGGATACGGGCCAGGGGAAAGGAAAGTCCCAATCGAGGGAGTTCCGCTTAGCCTGTCTTAAGCTCTGACAGCACCAAGCGGCCGCACTCTTTCAGAGTCTCGAAGACGCCCACGCCCTTGTAGGCGATAGCTTCGAAGGCTGACTCGCCCTTCTTGAGCAGTGCCTTCTTCAATTCCTCGACCGCCAGGGCACTGGGGAGGTCGCGCTTGTTGAGCTGGAGCACATAGGGGATCTTCATGAAGTCGTAGCCGTGCTCCTTGAGGTTCTCGTACAGGTTTTCCAGCGCCTCGTGATTGGCGTCCATGCGCTCTTCCTGGGAATCTGCAACAAATATGACGCCGTCCACGCCCCGCAGGATGAGTTTGCGGCTGGCGTCGTAAAAGACCTGGCCGGGGACCGTGTAGAGGTGAAACCGCGTTTTGAAGCCGCGGACAGTACCGAGGTCAAGAGGGAGGAAGTCGAAGAAAAGAGTCCGATCGGTCTCGGTGGCCAGAGAAATCATCTTGCCACCCTTCTTGCCCAGGGTTTGGTCGAAGATATACTGAAGGTTCGTGGTCTTGCCGCCGAGCCCTGCACCGTAGTACACGATCTTGCAGTTGATTTCCCGGGCAACAAAGTTGATAAAGCTCACGCGCTGAGGTCCCCTTTTCCCCGAACTCGCATTCCTAGGTCAAACGCCAACTCTTTCCACTCCGTAGGAGCCCGCTCGGCTTACAGCAACTGGGGACGGGCTCCCTGGCGTCTCGACGCTACCGGAGTCCTCGCTATATAACACAACGACAACGAGTTGACAATAGCCGAAACCGCTCGGGCGGGCTGGCGTCTTTCCCGGCTTCTGGGGCGTATGCCGCTTACCAGAAGCGGGGTGTGCTTGCAAGGTTGGCAGGGGCGTCCCGAAGCCGTTGGCCAATGTGCGCCAAAGCGTCCCCCAAGGCTCTGAGAGCGCGCTGCCAGGCTTCTTCTGCCTCGTGCGGAGTGGTGCCATAGGCATGGGTAAACAGGGTCAGGTAATAGCCCCAACGCTCCTCGGGATGGAACAGGCAGCGGCGCACGCAGGCCTCCATCTGCGCCTGGAGCTGTACGTGCTCAAGCCTCGTGCTCAGCTCGTTCCCTAGGTGCAGATACGCTTCCGACTGCAAGTTCCAGTCCGCGCGGTCGAACACCAAATCCACGTAGCTGCCAACTTTGCACGGCAGCTTGAATTCCAGCCGCTCGTCCTCAGCGAGTTCGGTGGTCGCCCAAATGTCGCATTTGGCCGTGCGCAAGGACGTATCTGCGGCATTCACCTTGCGCAAGAGAGCGGCGAGCGCAGGGTACTTGCGGCATTCCTCAAGCTGGCCAATCTGCTGAGGAAAAGCCCTCAAGTCGATGTAATGCAGATCGAGGTTAGTGGGACTTGCCCAGGGGATTTCCAGCGTGGGATCAGTAGAGTCGAGTTCCTGAATCACGTCAACACGCACAGGAGTAGACAGTGCCCCTTCCAACCACCCCCTAGCCTGGTCCGTCTTTCGGCTGGTCCCCGATTACTCCGGGAGGAACCGGGGCGTTTTTCGGTGGGACCTTGCCCCGGCTCTCCCGGGCCTGCATGTCACGTCCCCCCGTGTGGGGGGTGGGTGGTGGCTATGTTAGTTGTGGTCTGTCACTGGGGCAGATGATGCCACAAAGGGGAAAGGAATTGTAGCGAAAAACAAGGGGAGCCAGGCCGTGGGGCTCCCCTAATGGGCGCAGCCACATGCCCGGGCATGTAGGCGGCGAGGGCCGCCGTCAGCGAAGCTACCTTCGTTTCTCCCCCGCGGCTCTTGGATCGAGCAGGAGCGCGCTCGCCCCTGAGGGGAAATGGGTCGCTCTGTGACCCGAATTGCCGCAGCCACCGCGCTGCGCGACCCTCCAGCCTCTTGCCAAGAGCGGTGCGCACCGTCTCTTGTCCCCACAAGGGGACCCTTTCCTCCCGCCCCCGACTCCCCCGGCTTTTCTCTTTGTGGTATGATGCGCGTAACGTGGAGTCGGCAGCAGATCCACAGGAGGCATCTCCTCTAGGCGCGCGCATGGAAATGGCAACCGCGGAGAACACGAGACCTCGCCGCCGCAGTAGCCGCATCCTCCTGCGGATTCCACTGATCGTCAACGTGGTT
>JALHUF010000369.1 GCA_022866195.1 Terriglobia bacterium | reverse complement strand
CGGACATGCTGCCGAAGGTGCGAATCCACTCGCTGCGAAAGGTCGGGTCATCCTCTCCCCAATCCGTCGCCACGGCGTTGGATTGCCCCTGAATAAGATAGGCGTCGCCGCAAACAATGTTGGTCGCGGTGTGAAGCACCGTCTCGCGCCCGCCGGTTTTGAGGCCGGATTCCACTTTGTAGCGGATCAGCCCCGGCTTGAGCTTAACGGAGAAGGCGTAGACTTTGTCCGCTGCCAGCTTGCTGCATTCATCTTTGTAGAGCCGCCCGTCCGCATAGACTTTGAGAAAGACCGCGTCAGCGGCTTCATTCAGCGTTCCGTTGTAGAAGAGCGTGCCCTCGTTCTTGTCGTCGCGGGCATAGAATTGATTGTCCTCCGGCTTCTCGTCTTTCGCCGGCGTCCGCGCCACCCACGCGTCCCGCTTGGGCTCGGCGACCACGATCGTGGTTGATTGCGTGGTCGGCTTGCCGCCGTTATGCACCGGTGCCGTCACAGTCATCTTCCCGCTGTTCTGCGCGCGATTGAGGATGAGCTTCCCGGGCGAGGTTTCCTTGATCACCGCGATGTCTGAAACGCTCCAGGTGTAGTTGAGCTCTCCTGCACCCTTCGCCTTCATCCTACTCAAATTGGCGATCTGCGCCACCACCTCGATCGTCGCGCGTCCATCCCAAGTGGCCGGTGCCTTCAACGTGAAGACCGGCTCCTGAATGTCCTCCTCGATCGTGATGGGAATGTCCCGCGTCTTCAACCCATTCGCGTAGATCGCCTTGAACTGCAGCGTGGCCGACTTGTCCCCGGTCACCCGGCCTGCATCGAACGTGAATCGGAAACGGTCCACGGCGACGATCGTCTCCCGGTCATCACCCTTGAGAATCCAATACACCTTCTGCGCACCGCCGGCCTGGGCAGAAACCGTCGCGCTTTTCCCCTCCATCACGGTGACCTTCGCCGGCGAAACAGAAAATGCATTACCCGGTTGCACCACCGGCCCTGTCAGTGTTTGCAGTGGTTTCTGGTTCTCATACTGCAACCTCACCCAGTCGGCGGAACGGGCCACTTTGGAAATCCGCACCTCGTCAATGTCGCCGATGAAGTCGTAATAGTGATACCACCCGCCAATCCACATCCGCGCCGGGCTCTTGATGTTCAGCATGGGCGTCGCCGAGCCATCCAGCCGGCCATTGATGTAAATTTTCCCCTCCCCGTTGCTGTAAGTGTGCATGACGTGAGTCCACTCCGACATCGGCAGCGCGCTTTCACCCTTCACATCCGAGAAGTCACTGTCCACGTGGACATGCGGCGGGCTGCGGAATTGCATCCGCACTTTGCTCCCGCGGCCTCCTCCCTCATTCCCCCAGCCCAGAATGGTCGCATTCGGCTTCTCGGCCCGGAACCACGCCTCAGAACTGTGCGAACTGGCCCCTGACGGATAATTGGCAATCTTCTCCCCGCAGAAAATTCCCTGCTCTCCTGCAAAATGCCGCGCCTGCCCAACCATCCCCGCCGTAGCGGTCGTGCCGACATCTTTCGAGTCGAGCGTGCCCACCTCATCCTTCACCGGCCCGTTCATGTGCCATACGCTCAGGTACCCATTCGACTCATTGAACACGGCGGCCCCGCTGGATTCACTGGCCGCGTCGGCCTCGCCCCAATGTACCCGAATCTCCTGCCGCGCATTTCCTTTGATCGTCGGCAGGCGCACCCAGATGCCGGCGGTTCCGTTGGCTGCGTCCCACTGCTCAACCTGGTACGCCAGCGGCGTGCCGGTGCTGGTGGAGAAACGGACGTCTTCGCCCTGCGGTTTGGCCTGGTTGAAATTGAAGAAGTCCTTGTGCAGCCGCACCAGCAACGGGAAACCGTCTTCCGACGCCGAAGCCGGCAAATTCGCGCCTTCGGGCGTGGTGAGCAGGTGGATGGAGCCGGAATGCTGCCAGCCCGAGTATTGGGCAGACGCCGCCTGCAAAAGCCCCGTGAGCAGAATCACGCCGCAAACAATTCTCTCAATTTGATACATCCTTATCTCATTCCTTTTTGAAGTCGTTCCGTTAATCAAAGGCGTAACGACACGGTTTCTCCCGAGGAACCGAGAGAGCGAGTCCGTCATCGGTCTGAACCCCGCAATAAATTGCGGGGCTAACCGGTTAACCCCGGTCGAAATCCTCCTTCCCCGAGCAGAGGGATGAACATGCCGAACCTGGCCTCGCGCCACCATTGGATGCGTTGTTCCCGGGTCAGTCCCGCCTCCGGCATGGGGG
>JALHUF010000368.1 GCA_022866195.1 Terriglobia bacterium | reverse complement strand
AGCGAGGCCTCCTCAGCCGTGCCCGTCACAATGACTTTCCCATCCGGCTGGAGCAGGAGGTCGTTGCCGGTGGAATCTGCCGCCATCAGACTGACGATGGTCTTGCCCTCCTGGTTCGTTCCGGAACTGGGATCACCGAACGAAGTGTCCAGAACACCGTTCGGTGAGTAGCGGGCGATAGCAAAGTTACCCGTGCCGTTAAACTTCGCAAACCCTCCGGCGACGATATTGCCCACCGCGTCCAAAGCGAGGCCGGACACCCGGTCTTGTTCGGTGCAGAATTGCGTTAAAACGGAACCGCTTCCGGTGGGACCAAACGTTGAATCGATGATGCCCGCCGGCGTAAAGCGCATGACGGCAAAGTCCTCGTCGCCCTGCTGCGAGGCCCCAGCTACGGCGGAGCCACCCACGAGAATCCACTCCTCGGTTGTTGTTCCGACCTGGACGGGCTGAAGGACGACCGCGTAGGCGCGACCGCCGTTCGATTCCAGCGCGACTCTGCCCCCATTCCCGAAGATCGCATCCAACCTGCCATCGGGATTCAGACGGGCAATTGCCCAACCAGCCCAGTCGCTATTTCCGACCAAAAGGATCTTGCTGTCGGCCTGAATGGCGATATCTCGGAAATACGCGCTAACGTATTGGCTAGGCTTGCCCTTCCGGCCGGACGACGGGAACGTTATCAAAGTGGAGCCGCCACTACCGAAGCTAGAGTCGAGGGTGCCGTCGGGGTTGTAGCGGGCAACAAGGGAATAGTCGCCAGCCACTACGATTTTCCCGTCGGGTTGAATGGCGACCGCCTTCGCCCATGGATACGGGGAGGTGGGGTGGAGAAGTTTTACTATTCCGCTTCCTCCAAAGGTGGGGTCCAACGTCCCGTCGGGGTTGTACCTGACCAAAGCAAAGCCGCTCGTCCCCGATGGTGCCCCCTCGATCAGTGACCCACCTACGACAACCAGCTTTCCGTCGCTCTGGACGGCCACCGCTTTCGCGATGTCAATGTCTGTCATTGTCGGCGTGCTTCCTGACGTATTGGTGATAACGAGGCCGTTGGAACCGAACGTCGTGTCCTGGCAGCCGGCAGCCCCCGGAAGGAGGCAGCTCCATGGCGCGGCCAAGATCGGCGTCGGCGCCGTGCAGCCCGTGGTCCCTTTGCGCACGCTGAAGAGTTCGATACCCTTGCCGGTGCGGCCGCTCGAGAGCGTCACCTTGATGTCGAATTTCTTATCCGTCTGCGCGTTCGGCGCGACGGTGATGTTGGCGAGCAGTTCGGTGGCGCTGACGTAGGCCGTGGTATTAACCGTCACACCGCCAGTGTCGGTCTCGCTGGCCGTGACCAACCACTTGGCAATCGCGCCTTTCTTGAAGCCATTGCCTTTGACTCGCACGCTCAAATTCACCGTGCCCTGCGGGCTGTTGTCGGGAACGGCGGCGCTGACGATCACGTCCTGAGCCACGAGTGGCGGCGGGCTGGCCGTCCAGGCCAGAGAAAAAAGCAGGATCGAAAAGAGGAGGGAACCTGCAAACTAGCTTCGAGCGTTCATGGGGTAACTCCTTTTCGCGCGGGCTTGAACGCAAGCTCGTGACCCGAGGGATTTGCCTTCACCTATCTTACACGGACACGGATTGGATTTTTCCGCTTTCCACGAAAATATATTTTGACGGCCCCACGTTTGGAGTGCGGAAGCTCTGCTTCCGCTTTGTCTTTGGCGAGCTCCACTCGCAAGCCGGCGAGCAGCGGCTCGCTGGCCAAAGGCGGCGGCAAGCCGCCGCACTCCACACTGTAGCGGCGATGTCCCCATCGCCGATTGTGAACGACGGCGAGACGCCGCCGCTACAGTACCGGCGCTACATCGCCCCCACCAGCACGAATGGCGCCCAGAAATAGGGGTGGCTGTAAGGCCCGACCTGCCGCCGCATCTCGCGCTGGGCTTCGGCGAGCGCGCTCGCCTTTCCTGACTTTTCCAGGTGGCGATAGAAACTCCGCATCAGGCGCAGAGTCGAACGGTCATTGACCTCCCACAGGCTGGCCAGAACGGAGGGGCTGCCGGCGAAGAGAAACGCGCGCGTGAGCCCCACAAAATCGTCGCCGGCGGGGACGTCCGAGAAGTAGCCGCTGGCGAGCGCCGTGTCGCAGGCGCTGAGCGTGACCAACCGGGCGCGCAGCCGCAGGCCCAGAATTTCGTGCACTTCCAGCCGTCCGTCTTCCTTCTGGTCGGCTTCCAGCTCCACCCCGGAGAGCAGCGGATTGAATTTGTTGAAGTAGCCGTGCGTGGCCAGATGCACCACTCGATAACGGTCGGCAAGGCGCTTGAAGGAGCTTTCCGTGGCGCGCGGCCCCGCCAGCACCAGGCGTCCGGGCGGGAAGAACTCAGCGATGCTGCGGGCTTCTTGCTCCGCAAAGGGCAGCCGGGCGCGCGCGGGCGCCAGCGCCAACAGGCTTCGCTCAGGATTTGCGGTGCCTTGGCCATAGACCAGGGCGGCCGCCGCCGGCAGATAAGTGAGAACATAGTCCTCTACGACCGGATGCGGGCCGTTACTGGTGGAGCGGATGAGGACGCCGAAGGGCAGATAGTGGAGGATGCCGTGGGGCACAACGTACAAGCGTTCGATGCCCGCCAGCCATCCCTCCTGCTCCAGTGGCGCAAGGAGGACCCGGTGCAAGGCCTCCGCAGGTTTCTGCCACGCGTCGCCGCGCCGGCGAACGATGAGGTCGCGGAGCAGCTCGACCCTGGCCTGTAAATCCTTGGCCCGCAGAGGAATCGTCTTGGCCAGGAGCTTGCTGGTGGTGACGACAAACGCGGCCACGCCATCCTCGCCTGTCACGTATTCGACCAGAGCGGTATTGGCCGGCAGCAAACGTTGGATTTGTTCCAGGGAGGGGACGCTCAGCGCGCGGGCATTCGCATAGGCCGGGTCCGTGCTCATCAGATTATCGAGAAACTCGTGGTAGGCGCGTTCGGCGGTGGCCAATTCGTTGGAAAAAAGCGCGATGGCGGGCTGCCGCCGTTCGGCCGTGGGCTTGGTGCTTTCTTGCTCCAACGCCTGCTGAAGGCGCCGGATGCGCTGGCGAAGCTCAGCTTCGGAACGGCGCTGGGTGTCGTTCTTGAGGGGTGGCAGGCCGCGATTGAGTAACTCCAGATAGGCACGCGCCCGGAGCTTTTCAGCGAAAAGGAACGCCTGGTCAGCGCGTCCCAGCTTCAGCAGGAGCTGGACCAGGGCCACGTAGACCTGGTACTTGTCTTCGATATAGCCGGCGCGGAAGCGCTCCTCGCGCAGCTCGCTGCGCACGCCTTCGATGGTGTTTACCGCGCGCTGATAGGCGGCGACGGCTTCCTCGTAACGCCCGAGCGCTTCCAGCGTCTGCCCCTGTCCGAAGGCCAGCCGCCAGATCAGTTCGGGATCGCCGACTTCGCCGGCGATTTGGGCTCCGCTCGTGTAGTGCCGGAGAGCGTCCTCCCATTGCTGGCGGGCGCGCAGCGCTTCGCCCAGAGCGTGGCAAGCCTGGGCTTCGAGCGGGCGGGCGCCAACCCCGCGGGCGACTTCGAGAGCCTCCTCGGCGTGCCGCCGCGCTTCGTCGAGTTGTCCCTGTTCGCGCGCGGTGAGCGCAAGCTGTATCTCACTGGTCGCCATATTGGCGCGATCGTCGGCTTCACGCGCGCGTGCCAGCGCGTCGCGGTAGAGAGCGGCAGCCTGTTCGTAGCGCTTGCGTCGCCATTCCAGCTCGCCCAACGCCAGGAGATTGATGGTCACGCCGCGCGGATTGCCGACCGCTCGCGCCAGCTCGATGGCGCGCCGATACTCCCTTTCGGCGGCACCCGAGTCTCCGAGTAGAGCGTGAAGATTTCCCAGGTCGTTCAATCCTTCGATGAGTTCGCGTTTCAGGGCCGCTTGCTCGTATACGCGCACCGTCGCGCCAAACTCCTCCAGCGCCAGGTTGTGTTTCCCCAAGCGCAACAACGCCTCGCCTTTGCCTTTGTGCCAATCCGCCTCTTCTTTCTTGAGACCGGCCTCGCGCGCCAGCGCCAGGGCGCGGTCGAAGGTGCGGATGGCGTCCTGGACCTGTCCCAGACCCACGTAGCAGAGGGCGAGGTTTCCGAGGTCCTGGCTCGCCGAGGGCTTCAAGTTCAAGCGCTCGCTGATGGCCAGCGCTTGCTGGTAGTAGCGCAGAGCTTCGCGGAACTGGCCGAGCAAGAGATACACGCCGCCAATGTTGCCGAGGGTGGCGTTTTCGCCTTCCACGAAGTTGACAGCGCGATGGAGTTCCAGCGCGCGCTGGTACTGCTCCAGGGAGCGGCGATAGTCGCCCTGCTCGTCATAAACCAGACTGAGATTATTGAGCGCGGCGGCTTCGAGCTGCCGGTCATTCAGCTCACGAGCGATGGCGATGCTGCGGGTCAATTCCTGGATGGCCTGCGCGTACTGTCCCATCTCCCAGTAAACCAGCCCCAGGTGGCTGAGGGTCTTGCCTTCTTCCAGACGCTCGCCCAGTTCCTGCTTCATCTTGAGGGCGCGCTGAAGATAATCGAGCGCCCGCGCGTGGTCGCCCAAGCGCTTGTAGCAATTGCCAATATGGCCGAGAGTGATGGCTTCACCGCGGCGGTTCTCCGCTTGGCGATAGAGCGCCAAAGCACGTTCGAATTCCGGGAGCGCGGCACGGGGGCCTTGCTGCGAGTAGATCTCGCGAGCGCGGGCGGATACGTCGTCGGCGGATTCCGTTTGCGCAGGCAGAGGAATGGCGACAGAGAGGAAGCTCAGGACAAACAGGGCCAGCCCTGCGGGGAGGAGTCGAACCACAGGAACCTCCGGGAAGACCCCGTCTAGCCAGGATGACGGGCGCTGAAGCCGACCGTTGGCGACTTCAGAGTTTTGCCTTCAGGCAGGTAAGCGCGCACCGAGACAAAGTACTCTCGCCCGGGTGCAAGCTCGATGTTGTCGGGCAGACGGGCCTGAGTTGTTTCCACGCGCCCTTCCCAGACCACGTCGCCTTCCGCAGTCACTACGCGGATTTCGTAGAACTGACTTCCCCGGACCGACTTCCAGCGGAACTCCACCTCACTGCGGGAAAGCACTGAACCTTCGCGCGGAAAGATCAATTGCAGCTCAGCAGCTTTCCTCTGTTCCCTCCGGATGGTTCGGGAGGTGGCCGGTGTCGGCGCCGCCGGAGCAGCGGGTAACGAGGAGGCTGGCGCCGGAGGAGTCACCGGAGTCCTTGGCTCGCGCAACGAAATCGCGGCGATGACCATAAGGCCGGCCGTGGCTGCCGCCACCGCTCCCCAGCGCCATGCAGGCCGGCCTGGGACGGCGGCACGCGTTTCTGCGAGCTGGCGCGCTCGCAGCAGCAAGCCTGCGGGGACTGCGGCAGGCGCGGT
>JALHUF010000043.1 GCA_022866195.1 Terriglobia bacterium | reverse complement strand
TGCCGCGCCTCACCCAGCAGCAGCACAATCCCGCGCTCATCCTGGATTACCGGAGGTTCTGGAGCGATACGGTAGTCGGTTACCAGAAGTTGCAGATCGATATCCTGGCCGAGATTGCCCCGCGCCAGTTCACCACGCACAACCTCTGGGGCAAGCCTGACTATTTCGCCATGGCGCGCGACCTGAACGTGGCGGGCATGAATTTCTATCCGGCCTACGGTTGGGGACGGCTGGAAGACAACGGCCTGGAGCTTGACACGTTTCGCGGCCTCAAGGACGGCAACTTCTGGGTGGTCGAGCAACGCGGCGGGCGGCCCGGCTCGCACAACGAGACTTTGGAGTCGGCGCCCGGCTTGCTGCGCCTTTGGGCCTATCAGTCCTACGCGCACGGTGCGGACGCCGTCATCTTCTTCCGCTGGCGCACGGCAGCGCGGGGCGGGGAAGAGTACTGGTTCGGCATCCTCAACCAGGACGGTCGGCCCAACCGCCGCTATCGCGAACTTGCCGGCATGGGGAAGGAACTGGAACGCGTCGGGAAGCTACTGGAGGGGACGAACGTGGTTTCGCCCCTGGCGTTCTACGTGGACTATGAGAGCGAATGGGCCAAGACGGGACCCGACGTGCGCGCCTTCGACGACCGCCGGGCGGACTACTACAAGGCTTTCAAACGTCTTGGCGTCAACATCGACGTCACCGGACGAGGCCGCGACCTCACGCGCTACAAGATCGTTTTTGCGCCCATGCTCTACATGGTGAATGACGACATGGTGGAGCAGTTCACGCGCTTCGTGCGCCAAGGCGGGACGCTGGTGCTGACCTTCCGCTCCGGCGTCAAAGAATGGGACAACTCCGTGACCATGCAGCCGCTGCCTGGGCTGCTGCGCGATTTGGCGGGAATTGAGATCGAAGAGTTCGAGCCGCTACTCAAGATGGACCCCGAGCTGAAAGAAGGCGAAATGCCGCTGCAGGGCGTGGCCGCGCCATTCGCGGCGCGGGCATCCTCGGGCACCATCTGGGCTGACATCCTCGAGCCCAAAAGCGCTCAGGCGCTCGCCAAGTACGGCAGGAAGTTCTATGCCGGCAAGGCTGCGGTCACGCTCAACCGTGTGGGCGAAGGCCGCGTCGTCTATATCGGCACGCATCTGGGCAGAGACTTTGCGGATTCGCTGACGACCTGGCTGCTGGCGCAGCATCGCATCGAGACACCATTTGCCGTCCCCGACAGGGTGGACGTGAGCAGCCGCGAGCAGGCCGGAAAGAAGATTCACTTTCTGATGAATTTCAACGATACCGCACAGGCGGTACGCCTGCCGCGCATGTGCCACAACGTCCTGGCAGACCGCGAGGTAGTAGGCAGCGTCGCCATCCCGCCGCGGGAGTTGCTGATCCTGTCCGAGGGTTGACGACTGACGGGAGCGAATAAATCAAGAGTTGAAGGTCGAGAGTCAAGAGTCGACATGCACACGTGGCCCTGACTGTCAACCGTTCACTGTGAACTGTTGTCCGCCCTTGCGACATTTCGCGGCGAACAATCAATTGTCGCGGACATAAATGTGCGCGCCATAGGTTGTTCCCATCAACGGTTGGGGACATCCTGACCTCCCGGCTCGTAGAAGGAAGTAGTATGGACCGTTCGAGGGGGACACTAACGCTTCCACGCTTGGAGTGTCCAAGCAGTGTCCAATCACAACCCTGTTTCGACTGGAGGAATAGCATGCTTACGAGCGCAAGGCAGCAGTCTCGACGCTACACGCTTATCGGTCTGACTCTTCTTACACTCGGTATCGCGGCGCTGCCGGCGCTGGCCGAGCTACCACCGCTCATTCCGCGCGAGACGTTGTTTGGCAACCCGGTAAAGACGCAGGCACGGATCTCTCCGAATGGCAAGATGCTCGCCTACCTGGCGCCCGACGATAAAGGGGTGATGAACGTCTGGGTCCGTACCCTGGGACAGGAAGATGACAAAGTGGTGACGGCCGACAAGAAGCGGGGCATCCGCAACTACGAATGGCAGCAGGACAGCGAGCATATCCTCTACATTCAGGACAGAGACGGTGACGAGGACTGGCACGTGTACCAGACGAACCTGAAGACCAAGAACACGCGTGATCTCACGCCCTTCCAAGGAGTGCGGGCGAACGGCTTCTCCACCGATCCAAATTTTCCCGACGAGATGCTTGTCCAGCTCAACATCCGGGACCGTCGTCTCCACGATATGTATCGCATCAACCTGAAGAATGGCGCGGTAGAAATGGACACCGAGAACCCCGGCGACGTGTTCCTCTTTATGGTGGACAACAGATTTCAGGTGCGTGCCGGGCAGGTCTTCCTGCCCGATGGCGGCACGGAAATCCGCGTCCGCGACGACGTGAAATCGCCTTGGCGCAGCTTCCAGAAGTCGGGCCCGGAGGAGACCTTTGGCGGCATATGGGGCTTCACACCGGACAATACTGGTGTCTACTTGGCTTCGAGT
>JALHUF010000042.1 GCA_022866195.1 Terriglobia bacterium | reverse complement strand
GAGCTGGATGAGGTGGATGAGGGAAATGTGTTTTTGAGTGCGAACGAAGAAGAGCGAAGTTGCATGTTATTCTAACCCGTGCTAGAAACACGGGGCGTCTTCCTCTTTCCTCGTTCACGCTCGACCGCTGAAACGGCAACCCATCCCTCTGCGACAGCGTGGGAAACAAGCTCTCTCGCGGTGGCGGGGAATTTCCGCCGGACGCTTTCAAGCGGGACTCCCTCAGCCGATCCCGTGTGCGCGGCGAGGTAGCGGAGGAAGGCCGCCTCCTCGCCCTCACGGATCTCCGGCAGCAGGCTCGAATCGAGCTCCGCGAGTTTCCGCTTGCCGGCGTCGGTCGGCCGAAGCAGGCGCGCGCGGCGGGTTTCAACCCGCAGCGGCAACATAGCGCGAAAAACCTCGCCCACGGGAGCCAGATAATACTCGGCAATCCAGAGCCCCAGGGTCAGCAGCTCCGGCGAGAGGACCGGCTCAGGGTCCAGCACGCGCAGAATCTCGCGGACCTTCAGGCCCGGGGCCACGCGCGCCACCGGCTCGAGCGCGATGCCCGTCACGCGGCGCGTCGCCAGCGGAACTAGCACTCGCTGACCCGCTCGCACCTCCAGCGATTCCGGCACGCGGTAGGTTAGCGGGTTGCGAATGGCTGCCAGCACCGCAACATCCACCAGCGAACCAGGAGGCTGGGAAGTTTTCTTTCGCGCCATGGAGGCATTCTATGCCGGAGAGGGTTACATTGGTAGGGGCGTAGGAGCACGGTGCGCTGCAGGAGGATCACCGAAGTCACCTCAGGCGAGGCGGGCCCGCGTGCAGGCGCCACAATTTCGAAGAACGTCACCGGAAGTGAAAAGTCTAGAAGCCTGCCTCTTAGACTCACGCCTCGTTGCTCACCTTATCCAACTAGCTAGGTGCCCTGCGGGTATAACTAGGTTAAATGGAACGCACCGAAACCGCAGCGCCGAAACCGCGCACGAGCTTTGGGGTCGCGCGCCGAATCCCGCCCACACGAACCAGCTTCCCGGCGCAGGGATTGCATCTCGAATCGAGCGGCATCATATGCTATGCTACCCGCGAATCTCACTCCGTGAGGCTGCCATGATGAGAAAAGTATTGCTGTTTCTGCTTCTGAGTCTTCTCTCTGCGTTTTGTGGGCTGGATCCGTTGCGCGCTGAGTCTCCAGTGCCACCTGCGGAGACCCCGCAGCAAGAATGGTTTCGCGCTGCCAAATTCGGAATGTTCATCCACTGGGGCGTCTACAGCGTCCTGGGGGACGGCGAGTGGGTGATGAACAACCGGGGAATCCCGGTCTCCGAGTACGAGAAACTGGCGCCCCAATTCAATCCCGCCGCATACGACCCCGCCGCCTGGGTGGCGCTCGCCAAGGCCGCAGGGATCAAGTACATCACCATCACCAGCAAGCATCACGACGGCTTTGCCATGTTCGCCACCAAACAATCCGATTGGAACATCGTCGACCGCACGCCCTACAAGAAAGACCCGCTCAAAATGCTCGCCGACGAGTGCCAAAAGCAAGGGATCAAGCTGTTCTTCTACCATTCCCAGCTCGACTGGCACCATCCCGACTACTTCCCGTTGGGCGGCACCGGTCACACAGAGGGCCGGCCTCCAGGTGGGGACTGGTACAAGTACCTCGACTACATGGACGCGCAGCTCACCGAACTGCTAACCAACTACGGGCCCATCGGCGGCATCTGGTTCGATGGCTGGTGGGACAAACCTAAGGCCGACTGGCGGCTGGAGAAGACCTACGGGTTGATACATCGCCTTCAGCCCACGGCGCTCATCGGCAGCAACCACCACCAGAAGCCCTTCCCCGGCGAAGATTTCCAGATGTTCGAGAAGGATTTGCCGGGACACGCCACGCAGGAATTCAACGTCGGACAGGAAGTTGGCTCGCTGCCGCGCGAGACCTGCGACACCATCAACGATTCCTGGGGCTACAACAAGAACGACATACAGTTCAAGAGCCCCACGCAGTTGATTCATTACCTGGTGCGGGCCGCCGGCTATGACTCCAATTTCCTGCTGAATGTCGGCCCCATGCCCAGTGGCAAGCTTCAGCCTGAGTTCGTGGAGAGGCTTACCGCTTTGGGAGCCTGGCTGGCGAAAAACGGTGAGAGCATCTACGGCACGCGCGGCGGTCCCATCTCGCCGCGCCCCTGGGGCGTGACTACCCGGAAGGAGAACACCATCTACGTTCACATCCTCGATTGGCAAGACAGGGCGCTGCTCCTGCCGAAGCTGGGTAAACAGATTGAGAGTGCCGCCATGCTCGGGACCGGAGACAAGGTCGAAGTCGTTGAAGCCGACTACGGCACGGTACTGAAGCTGCCCGCTTCCGCCAGGGACCCGGTAGACAACATTGTAGTGCTCATGGTCAGGTGAGAACGCAGGCCGCGAGACCAGAAACCAAAGGGATAGCCTGTGAAAACCTTTACTCTGACAAAGCAGTACATCATCGTTTCCCTGCTACCATTGGGTATCGTCACACTGTTTGTCGCGATGGGACTAGCGTGTATGGTCATCGGGTCGCGCAATTCTCAAGCACCTGACAAACGGTTAGCCCTCGCGTTTATTTTCGTAATACTCGCCATGTGGTTTCTTACTCTCAGGCTACCTTACAGGCTCACGATCCGGGACGACCATTGCGTGGAGTTCAAAAGCCTGCTTCGGACCACGGTGATTGCTTCACATGAGATCAAATCGATCAAAGCGCGAACCTTGCAGCCCGGAATGGCTGAGTTGAAACATGAGAAGGGGAAAATCCAACTCGCGCTGCAATTTGATGGGTTTTACGAATTCCTGGGGACATTAAAGAAACTGAACCCCGACATCGAGATTCGGGGCTGTTAGATGGGCAGGGGCACGCCAAGGCGCGTCCTTACGGCCTGGCATTCAGGAACCTGCGGATCGTCTCAAAATCTTCGCGCAGGATTTTCTCGTCGCGCGGGTTGCGGAGGATGTAGGCAGGGTGATAGGCCACGAACGCCTTGGTGTTCCCGTAATCAAAGAACTGTCCCCGAACCTTGGTGATGCCTTCCTTGATGCCCAATAACGTTTTCATGGCTGGCGCACCCAAGCAGCAAACCAAGCGAGGTTGAATAGCTTCAATCTGGCGGAACAAGAACGGCGCACAGGTTT